>PEWF01000040.1 GCA_002779595.1 archaeon CG07_land_8_20_14_0_80_38_8
TAAATTATTATTTTTCTGCTTCGTCTTTCTTGCGGATTACTCTGATTGAATCCATTTTTACTGTTAGTGGGATGCTGACTGCTGCTTCGAGTAGTTCTACTACTACTTCTTCTTTTAATTTGTCAACTCTTTTCACTTTGGCTTTGTCGCCCTTGAACGGCCCGCTCGTGAGTTCCACTATGTCCTGCTCTTCAACGTTAATTACCTCGCTGATTGGCGCGAAGAAGTGCTCAATCTCCTTCATGCTGATCTCCTTCAAATCATGCTCCCTGCCCTCAATTAATCCCTTCACGTGCGGGATGCCGTAAATCGCGACCCTCACGTCATCAGCATTCTCAGCCTCCACGAAGAAATAACCCTTAATCTCATTAGGAGACACTATTGAATAAATATTATAACCTTTCTTCTTAACATTACTTATCAATTTATCAATAACTTGGCGCTCCCTACCAGAAGTAGTCCTAACCGCCAGAATCGTACCATTTTTTGCTAATTCCTCTGCCATAAAAAAAAATTCACCCTCACTAGACAATTATTGTGCCAATTAATTGTATTATGAACCCCAACAAGCCAATAATGCCAGCACCAATTGCTGAAATTTTGGCAATAGTAAGGAACTCCTCCATAGTAGGCTTATTACTAACCTGAATTATCCTCTTAAACTCATATAATTCTTTAACAACTTTATCCTTAAGATTCATAATTATTGCCCTCACTTTATGAATTCAATGCCCAACTCGTTCTCAATCTCCTTCTTCCTGGCCTGCTTCATAGTCTTCTGCCTGCCAAAAATTTGGGGACTCTCAACGCCAGTCACTACAAGCATTGTCTTAATAGTATTATTCAAATCATTAGAAATGTTAGCACCCCAAATAATTTTAGCATCAGGAGCCAACCTCTCACTAATAGTATGAACAACAGTTTTAGCCTCCTCCAAAGTCATGTTAGGACCACCGCTCACATTAACAATAGCACCTTTCGCGCCGGTAATGCCAACATCCAATAAAGGGTTCTCAATAGCCTTCTCAACAGCCTCGCACGCCCTGTTCTCACTGTCACTCTCGCCAACACCAATCATGGCAACCCCACCCTCCTTCATGACAGCGCGGATATCATTAAAGTCCAGATTAATCAAACCAGGCTTAGTGACTAATTCTGCAATGCCCTTAACAGCATTAGTTAAAATTTCATCAGCCACTTTGAACGCAGTATGCAAAGGCAAATTAGGAGCAATTTCCAGTAATTTATCATTAGGAATAACAATTAAAGTATCAACATTCTCCTGCAACCTTTCCAATCCTTCCTGCGCATTATTCATCCTAGTATTACCCTCAACAGAGAAAGGCAAAGTTACAACCCCGACAGTTAACGCCTTCATCTTCTTGGCTAATTCCGCAATAACAGGCGCAGCACCAGTTCCAGTCCCGCCGCCCAAACCGCACGTGATGAATACCATGTCAGCACCTTCCAATGCTTTCCTTAAATCATGCTCCGACTCCTTGGCTGCCTCCCTCCCAACATTAGGGTCAGCACCTCCTCCAAGCCCTGCTGTTAAATCCCTTCCAATCAACACTTTAGTATCTGCAATTGTGCATAATAAATCCTGAGCATCAGTGTTCACAGCCACTAATTCAGCACCCTTAATCCCCACTTCGCTCATTCGTAAAATAGTATTATTGCCAGCCCCGCCAACCCCAACCACTTTTATTGACGCCCTCTTGGTAGCTAAGAATTCCTCTAATTCAGCATCAACATCCTTTGTTCTTGAATTATCTGGTTTAACTTTTATCCCTCCTGAAAAGTCAGTTTTTTGTTCCCTTCCAAGAGCAGCTTCTATTATGCCTTCCATTTTTCCAAATTCACCTCTGATTTTTTAAATAACCTCTTATCTTAAAAAGGTTTAGTCACTTCACTATAAAAGATAAAGTGTATCCTTTTTTAAGCGTTTCCTTAACTAATTCCTCAACTGCTTTCTTAAGGTTTTCAGGGATTTCAGCAGCAGTTTTTATTCCAATATTCTTCTCCTCAAAGCTTATTTTTGCCTGTTTGCCAAGCAGTGAATAAACAATAGTATTAACTTTATCCTCCGGCTTTTCAAGAATTTCAAGAATTTCAACATCATAAATTAAGTCCTTGCCAGCCAAAGGATGATTATAATCAAGTTTTGCAAACCTCCCCCTGCTTACGAACATTACCCTGCCTATTTTGTTGTCAACGTTAATCAGCATACCAGTCTCAGGATTGATTCCCTTATCCCTAAAACTTTTCATCTTAATATTCTCAGTCAGCTTATTCGTCCAGTCACCGAACCCCTCACTCGCAGGAACAATAATTTCATACTTGCCGCCTGCTTCCCTGTTCTCCAAAGATTTGTCCAAACCTTTCACAACGAATCCCCTGCCAACTATTACTCTGATTGGCTCGTACTCATTGCCCTGCTGGTAAATCCCCATCTCCTTCGCAACAGCCTCGCTCGTTGTGTCAAATAATGACTTACTCTCTTTCACGTAAGCGTTATAATTTATTTTCACGCAATCATTTTCCTTTATCATTTTAATAACCTTATACTTATAACTGAAACGTTAACATCCCCTTTGTCGCCAGTTATTTTCTGAGTTGAAGTTTCTATATTATTCACGTTAACTTCCTTCATTAATTTGTTGCGAAGAATTTCAACCACGTCAACTGCCTTTGAAATTAACCTCCCTCTTGCTTTCACGAATACTTCTTCCGAGCCGTTCTGGAACTGCGTTACTACTCCGAGAACGTATTTCATGGGCTGCTTGTTGCCCACGTAAATTATTGAATCATTGCTGTTTAATTGCTTGTCTGCCAATTGCTGACACCCCCATTGCTTGTAATCCTAAAAAAAGTTGTATTGTTTAAAAATCTTGCTAATCCTTATTAGGGTAATTAGGACTTGCAGGGTAGCCCATTAATTCATTATTGCTTCCGCAGTCAGCGTGCTCCCTTACAGTGTCAAGCCTGAACCTGTAATAATCAGCCCATGGAGGCACCATCTGCATTAACCACCAAGGGAAAGGCTCGTCAGTTTCATAATAAGAGTCAAGGAACGGCTCATACCAGAAAATGCATGCCTGTATTACCGGCGACGAGTTAACAATAATCACGTTCACGCTTACAGTGTTGCCGTCAGAATCCTTCCATGACAGCACGTCCCCCTGCTTTATGTATGAATGCGTCTTCAGTATCTGGTTCGCGTCAGTGTACTCCCAGTCAAATTCTGTCTTATATTTTTTCTCAAATGCTTTCCAGAAATTCTCGCAGTACTCCCTTGAGTATATCACGTTATGATTGCCTTTGTCAACATGCCTTTCTATGTCCGCGATTCCGGGCTCAGGATGCGCAGGGTTTCCTTTCTCATCCACCTGGTCAATAGTGCTCACCCCGTCGCATGACGGGACTTTGTCCTCGCCGAAGATTTCAACGCAAGTTTCCCTGTTCCACAAGTAATGGTACAATTTTTCCTCCTCATCCCTGTCAATAGTCGGCAAATGAGTTGTTTTCGAGTAAAAATCAGCATCAATCCATTCATCTTCATTGTCATCAGTAAATTTCTGATAATCCACTATTGTAAAATCCGAATCATCATTGAATGAGTACTCATCATCTTTTATGTAATTCTTATTTTCAGCCCAAGTGTCATAAGAGTTTAAAGTATACTCATAAGATTGTATGCCATTTGCCTGAATAATCGGGTCTTTCTGGAAAATAACGTAACCAGTGTATAATCCCAGCACGTCAGTGCCTGTTCCAGCATTCCTGTACCATCCCAGATTAACGGATTCTGAACCGTCAAGAGTGTAATAATTCTCGTCACCGCTAGTATACCTTTTGAAATTCCTTCCAGCATTAACATCCATTATTTTTGCAAAATCATTGCCGTAAACTGAGCAGTACCTTCCAATAGTGATTTCATAATTCCCGTAAAAATCATTAGTTGCTGAGGATATTGAAGTCGGCCCAATATTGCTCCAGTAACCAACTAATTCATTGCTTCTTGATATTGCATCCTGCGGGCAGTTAGTGTAATCAATTGTTCCGCCAGTCTTAGTATTAGTGAATGACTTGTCTTCCCCGCACACTAATGATTTCGTGGTGCAGAAGTCCTCATAACTTATTGAGCGGAGCACTACCGGCCCTGTTAATAATTCTGCTATTCTCTGGTCTGCCCAGCACTCTTCACTATTATCAGTTACGCAGAATGGTATGTTTCTCGGATTGTCCTGGTCAAAACTTGCCATTGGATAATCATCCCAGCAAATGCTTATTCCTGAACCAAGATACTCGTAATCATTGCATTTGCTTAAAGCCCATGCGTGGCTGTTAATTATGCACTGAATATCAGGTATTATTGTTTCAGTAAAAGTTTCCTGCTTCCTGCACTGCAATACTCCATCCTCTTTTATAGGCTCGTAACCCCCGTCAGTCCTGTAATACACGCATATTGGGTCAATGTCATAATTAATGCATGAGGATTTTAATCCTGACGCGCATGAAGGATTAGTGTCGCAGACAAAGTCAGTGGTTTTCCTCGCATTACTCGTATCAGCAAAGCCGTTGTCCACTGCCACTGTCATGTCAATATAGCAGTCACTGTCATCATCCTTTCCGAAAACGTCACTATACTCACTTAATAAGTGGCCTTCACCGTCGCAGTACTTTGATGCGAACGCGTCAGTGTCAGTCCATTCAAAACCTATTGGGCAGCAGTGCCCGTAATCCTCATCCTTTAAAGGCGAGTAATTCTCATTAGTCTTGCTGCAGTAATCCGTTGCGCACTCGCAGTTGCTTAAGCACTCCCCGTTGCCTGTTGAGGTTGACAAGAATACGTTAGGAAGCTCGTCTTTTATTGTTGGTATTTGCGCTGGAGGCGAGTAAAATTTCCCGTTGTAAATTTCCGCTTCAACAACATCATAAGTTCCTTCAGACGCTTCGCCCAAAAATCCGCCGTTCGCGTCAGTCATTATATTAATCCTTTCATTCTTGAACTCTATCATTTGAGCGCTTAATGTGAAAAAATTATCATAAGCTATTTCGCCGTCTGAATAAACAGGGTACGAGCTCCTGTAGCGGTTGTAAACGCAACCGTTCGCATCAATAAAATCATGAGTTACGCATAAAGGATTGCAGATGCTGTTCTCGTCAAGAGTTTTTATCTGGCATGACAAGTCATTATCCACTAATATGTTCCCGTAATTAACTATTGAGTTAAACTTTGCATTAAAATTATCCAATTCCTCGTCATTAACGTACGGGCAGTCAACAGGGCATGACATGCAGCTCTCAGGAGGGTAGTGCAGGCAGTTGTCAGCGCTTTCGCAAGTCTCGCATATTCCGTTACCGCACACAGGAAATATGTTATAAGTCAGGCGGGACAGGAAGTCAACAGTGTACAAGTCAAGAGTGAAATCAGGGCTTGGAGGGCTGACTGTGAAAAATATCCTGTAAGTCTGCGAGTCAACGTTGAAGTAAACTCCTGATTTCAAGCCTTTCTGGATTGAGTCATATTTTGTGATGTCATCAGCTGCGTTGTAAAGTTCATTAGTCTCGTAGTAAATGTCCATGTAATACCTGTTAGCCCTTTCATAAGTGATGAACAAATACTCTTTCGTGCTGTCATCAGTTATTGTCCTGACTGCTTCGCTCAGGAAATTATTCCCGGTTTCTAATTCCCTTGCGCAGAACGCGTTCCATTCACCAGGATTATGGCAGGTTCTAGGACTCTCGCAACTGGCATCACTGTAGCAGGATGGTATCACGCATTCCCTTGTGTAAGGATTCGCTTTGTAACTGCTTCTTCCGTTCCCGTTGCAGAAAGCGTCAAGAGCAGCGCCAGATAATAAGTCTCCGTTGCTGTCAACTCCGCAGTCAATATCAGTGTTATAATAACAGTAGTAGCCGTCCCCGTCAGCTAAGTCCCTGTCGCAGTGATTGTCAGAATAAGCAAGAATGCAAGGCTTGTCAATCACTTCGCAGTTCTTGCAGTTGCCCTGAGTTAAGCAGTAAGCATTCTGCCCCTCAGTTGGCTCTTCTCTCTGCACGCATTGTGCATTGCTTGAGCAGGTAATGCAGTAAGTTTCGCAGCCCATGTACTGGCAGGAATCCTTATCATCCAAATCCAAATCAGAATCAACACAGTCCACGTATCCGAATTCGCAGTCAGCGCTTCCAGCGCTTGAAATTGCCCCTCCTGCCTTGTCTCCGCACCCTGGCTTGTCATAATTGCCGCAGGTAATGTACAAATCATCCAGCCTGTCTTTGCAGCTTAATTCGTCAACGAATCCGTAACTCCCGCACCCTGGCTTATTGTCAGAACCCACTAACCAGCACCTGCCTCTTATATCATCTGCTTTATCATGGCATGAGTCAAAGTCGCCGCTCCCGCAGTCATAATCCCCGTCGCCTTCATAATCGCAAGTTTTAGTGTAACCGTCATAAGAGGCAAAACTAATTGAGAATAATAAAAATAATACTGCAATCATTATTATTGTTTTTTTCAGCATT
>PEWF01000082.1:0-3052 GCA_002779595.1 archaeon CG07_land_8_20_14_0_80_38_8
AGTGGCTGGTGTGGGTGCTTATGCGTGGTTTAATACTATTCAGTCAGATTTGCAGGAGAGCACTACTGCTGGTGTTGAGAATTTTCCGGGCAGTGATTGCTCCCAGCTGAATTTGATTGCAATGAGGGGCGATGGCATAGTAGTATCGAACACTGGCTGCGATACTATAGGAACTATAAACATATTCATTGACGGCGTCTTGACAACTTATGATTTAAACGAACCATTAGAGCCAGGACAAGCCTCAACTATAAGTTATACTGCTCTTGAAGCGTATCAAGCGCATACTGTGCAGGTAACATTAAATAATGGAAAAACAGCAAGCAAGACTATCCCAAAAGAACAGGCAACAACTGAATCAGGTTTCAGAGAACCTGGCTGTGATGAACTCACCTGCTCAAGCCCGAATGTTATGTTTTACGGCAAAATAATGAATACTATAAATAATGCAACGTGCGCTTGCTGCGGTGATGACGGCTTCAGTGACGTATTTTACAATTCAACATACATGTGCTCTTATGGAGGTGAAATATTTGATGCGGATAATCTCAATTATAATGATTGGTTTAATGATAATATTAACCACACCAGCGGCAGAGGAGTATGCGAATTAAAAGGCTATAAATGGTTAAGTGGATATAATGGTTTTGGAAGCAAGGCTGATTACACTATTGTAAGCACAGGTCCAGTATTTTTAGCATCAGGCGACATTGATAACGATGATGATTTAGACCTTGCTATAACACGCTCAGATTCTAGTGTTAACAATTTTATTATTATGAAAAACAATGGTGATGGCACTTTTGACAGCCCAGTTTATTATAGTTTTATTATGTACCCTCGTGGTATTGAATTAGGAGACTTTGACAATGATGGTGACTTAGACGTTGCTATTGCCAGTTATACAGCATCAGGAAAAGTTGTTGTTATCTATAATGACGGCACTGGTTCTTTCGGAGGAAAAACAGACTATTCAACAGGCACATCTTCTTGGGATGTTGATTTAGGAGATTTCAACAATGATAATTATATTGATATGGCAGTCAGTAATAAAGGTAGCAGTTCTATAAGTATATTATTAAACAATGGTGACGGCACTTTTGCAAGCCAAGTTTCTTATACAACAGCCAGCAATCCTTTTGGAATTTCAGTAATGGATGTTAATAATGATGATGTTCCTGATGTGGCAGTTGCATCTTATAATAATTTAGTAAGTGTCTTATTAGGCATCGGCGACGGAACTTTTGCAGATAAAAGTGATTACTCTATAGGTTTCCAATCTTATGATGTAAGCATTGGTGATTTTAACAATGATGGTTGGGCTGATTTAGTTACTACTAATCGTTATGACAATGATATTACTATATTATTAAATGATGGTGACGGCACTTTCAGCGGAAGAACTGATTATTCAGTAGGAGGTTCTTATTATCCTAATTGGGTGTCTGTCAATGATTTAGATAATGATAATGACTTGGACATAG
This sequence comes from archaeon CG07_land_8_20_14_0_80_38_8, assembly GCA_002779595.1. Classification (GTDB taxonomy): domain Archaea; phylum Nanobdellota; class Nanobdellia; order Tiddalikarchaeales; family Tiddalikarchaeaceae; genus CG07-land. The sequence continues at coordinate 1,485 of PEWF01000082.1, forward strand.
CGGTAAGTGAGAGTAATGATTATTTCACTATTTTCTTAGGACGTAATGATGGTACTTTTGCTGGTGCACTTAATTATCTCTCAGGAAACGGATTATATGGTATAATTTCAGCAGATTTTGACAAAGATGGTGATTTAGACATTGCAACTGCTGATAATGATGAAGATAAAATAAGTATTTTATTCAACCAAGGCATTAATGGAGATAATGGCCCTTGCTGCGGTGATGACGGGGCAAGCGATGATTTCAGCAATTCAACCCACCAGTGCGTGAACGGCGTATTCTCGGCAATTTAACAAAATTTTTAAAGTCATTTTTGCCTATAATTAACTTGATGAGCAGTAATTTGTATTTTAAAATAAGTGATAATTTGGAATTGCGGTTTGAGAATAATCAGACGAATATTTATGTGAATAATGAATTGTTCAGGCACTGCAAGTACTTATTATTTAACATTGCAGAAGATGAGGTTAAAAATTACAAATATATTGATTCTATTGATGAAGCCGCTGAGTACTTGAACAAGGACAATGAAGCAATTAAAGAAATAAGCATCCCTCCTCACGTGGAATTCTGGGGGCACTGCTCCAATCTGCAGGCTTGGGTTGAGAATGATTATGACACGAGAATATTGCATTCTAATCTTGCATTCCCTTTGTTGAAAAAATTGTCAGAATATGATTCGCGCGCGAAAATAAGATTTCAAGAGGAATTAGTGAAAAGATTGGATTCAGATTATGAGCCTGTTAAATTATACGTATTTAATAATTATTTCAAAGATTTACTATCAATACCCCGAGAAAATATTGAAAACTGCAATAAATTAAGCATAGAATCAATAATATTACAAAAAGAAGGATTAACTCAATTCCCTGACTTCTTATTCATTATTAAAGATTTAAGAGAATTATACATATCAAATAATAATTTGACTTCCCTGCCGGAGTCAATAAAAGAATTTAAAAAATTAATCTTACTAAATGTTTACAATAATAATTTGTCTTCTTTGCCGGAATCTATAGGAGAAATGAAAAACTTAGAATACTTATCAGTAGGGAATAACAAATTAACTACTCTTCCTGAATCAATACTTAAACTTAAAAAACTGAAAAGATTATGCTTAGGGGGCAATGAACTAGAAAACCCCAGAGAGTTATTAGAGATAAAGAAAGAACTGCCAACCTGCCAAATCATTCTTTAATACTTATTTACTATATGGTAAATAATTAATAGTAACCTTTTTAAGTGTATTTTTCCATATAATAGTATTATGACTATTGAAGATTTGATTAAAGATGTAAGTCCCTTTGCAAGTAAGGAAGAATCTAAATTAGGCAGGCAGAATATTTTTAGAAGGGATTTGGCGAAGTATATTAGCAATGCAAAGACTAAGAATGAGTTAAGAGATATGAGCAGAGAGTTTGAAAGGAATTATGGAACTCCTCCTACTAAGACTTATGATGCCCATATAAAATATTCGCATACAATTAATCGTATGCGTGAGTATGATAAGTATTCTTTTGATGAGATGAAGGAGTATATTTTGGGTGCTTTGCCACCGATTTACA
>PEWF01000082.1:3101-6248 GCA_002779595.1 archaeon CG07_land_8_20_14_0_80_38_8
GGATTATTTTTAAGTTTGGCACTAATTCTTTTAAGTGCTGGTAGTATTTGTTTGTTGCGTGCATGAATTCCCCGTATTTCTCGCCTGTTTTCTTATTCTCAAAGTCAGCATAGGATTTGACGTCTTCAAAACTTTTTTCGAACTCTTTGATGAAGAATTCGTTGCCGTATTTTTTTATTATTTCTGCGTATCTTAGTATTTCTTTATAATTTTTCTCTTTATTTTTGTAATCTGTTAATTCAGCATCATTTTCCTCCCTTTCATTGTCTATTTCTTCTTTCCGTTCCTTGTCTTTATTCAATTTCAAGAATTCTATGAATTCTCGTGTTCTGTAATAGTTGTATTTATAATTGTTCAGGATGTTCATAACTAAACATTCACTCTGAGGAAAATTATAATCTCCTAATTTGTAGTCAGAAACATCCGCTTTTGAAAATAATCTAATATTAAAGTCTTCAATATTGTCAACTACATCTTTCGCTGTTTGGGTTTCTTCTGTTAATTTTTGAAGATTACTTATTGTCTTATTCTTATTAGTTTTCAGGATTTCGCTTTCTTCCAGGTTTTTTCTCAATTCCTCATATTTTTCATAAGTTTCCTTAAATTTGTCCTGGATATCACTGAAATCCAAATCTTTTGCATAATTTTCATTAAAATTTATTATTGCAGTATTAATATTCATCTGAATAGTAATACTATTCAATTCCTTTCTCTTAACTTTCTCATACTCAGCCGCATTATCAAAAATATCTGTAGTAATTAGAGTATAATTTTGAATATTGACTAAAAGAGAATTATCATAAATAAATAAATTTGCAAATTTTTCATAATTTTCTTCAAAAGTTGTTAATACTTCTGGTTTCAGTAAAGCATTTTTTTCTATATGGGCTATGAAATTAGTTTTTTCTAACTGAATCAGAGAAGAAAACATTAAAATTTTACTTTTACCTTGAGTTTTTAAAATACCACCCAATAAATTAACTATTATTTTCACTATTCGGAATAATTCTAATCCTGATCCCCTCTCCAAAGCAGTCTTTAACAGATTCAACTCCTTTTCCAAAAGTGTCAAATCCTCCTTTAATTCTTTCAAAGGATACTTTAAATCAGTGAATTTTTTAACATCTTTCAAATTTTTTTCAAAATATTTCAATGAATCCGGAGAAATATTATTAAGGATTAATTGGTAATTATCAGGATTAAAATTATTAACAGCAGTGCTGAACTCAGTTAGTAAGTCAATAACTTTCTGCTTATCACCCCAATTTTTCAACTCCTTATTAAAATGTTCCAAACCCCATGAAGGCAGATTCTTCAGAATAACAGCAAAAGTGCCGTCAGATTCCAAACCCCCTTCTGCCACGCAGAACAAAGGAAAAATCCTGACCAAATTTCCTAACATTAAATAAAAAGGGCTTGTAGGCGCGATTAAACTGCTCAATTCCTGCACCCTATTAGTCCAATAATTTTGGTCAAAAGGAACAATCTTATCCAATTCTCCATCATCCTTATAAAAATTCTCGATTTTAGTCTTACTTTCTACACTGCTGAATAAGTGAGAATAATAACTGAAAACAGTGTTGCTGATGGTTTGGGCATCATTATCCTTCTTTAAGTGTGTGTCTGAAATGTTCTTAATATTTTTAATACTTTTTTCATCAGAATTTATAGTATCATAAAGGGATTTATACAAATTCTTCAAATTCGTTTTCAAGACAGAAAGAACCTCAGCAGATAAAACTCCCTTATAATGATTTATAAGTTCATTAGTATGTTCAATGATTTTATTTAAATCATCCGAAACACCAAGAATATGCAAATTCTCATCTGGACTTAAACTAGAACTTAATTCATTTATTTTAATAACATCATCTTTATCAACTCTTTTAATCAATTTATCATATAATTTTTTATAAAAATCATCACCAACAACAAGATTTTCTTCATTTAAAAAATTCTGAGCGCGCCATAAAATTTTCTTAATTTCTAATCTGAACTTCATAATTAAGAATAATCTGGCATGCCAAGAATTATTTTCGCCAATTTTAGATTCAACAGCAAAACCCATTACTTCTCATCCACCTCTTCATTAACAGACTCAAATTCACTTTTACAATCTTCCAAATCCTTCTTCACTTTTGTTTTGAGATATTCAATAATTTTCATAGTTTTCATCTTTGATTCAAAATTTTTTGCATCTTTAAGAACAGGTAATAATTTCCTTTTCTCATCCCTGATTAAACGCGGAACGCGCTCCCTCCCAATGTTTTTAATTTTGGCACTATTATCATATGCAGCATTCTTAAGATTGTCATAATTGCCGACATTTCCATACTTTAAGAAATACTTTTCAATTTTCTTATTATGATTATCGCTGACTCTTTTAAGATTCAAACCTATTAAAGAGCCAATATTAGCGAGTTTATCAAAACCCTCAATTAAATGCTTTAATAATGTAGACAAATCAACCAAAGCATTTGTGCTTTCAACTTTACCTTTTTCCCTGACTTTATTAATAGATTCAACCAATTCAGTAACAACATCACCAACTTCTTTATTGGCTTTAATAAATTTATTATATACTTTTGTAAAATTAGACATGTCATTTTTAATATTAGTATCCAAATATTCTTTATCATCAGAATCTTCCGCCTTCTCAATAATTTCAGCGCTGCCAGCAATAAATTCTAGTTCATTTATTGCCTGCTTATTTTCATTAATAAAGTTCTGTAATTCATTTAGTTTAGATAAATCCTTAATTTTTTTGAATTCAAAAATATTATTGAAAATAGGAACACACTCATTCAACTTTTGATACATTTTAATATTAATGCCATTTTCGCCAAAAAAATTAACAAAATTAGTCAAAGCTTTTTTAATATTATCCACCCCAATATACAAATTGTCAATTTTTACAGGGGCATTTTGAATACTCTTATCATACTTCTCTTTTAAGGAATTCCATTCTTTTATAAATTTATTAGGGTAATTAAAATTAGTATTCTTGTCTATTTTTTCATTGCTTTTAATCCTGTTAATAAGGATTTCCAAAATCAGCGAAACATTGCCTGCAAGAAATTTTAATTTTAGATAAATAGGAGAATCAGCCTCTTTATTACTGTTGCTAAGTTTATCTTTAACGCTTTT
>PEWF01000053.1 GCA_002779595.1 archaeon CG07_land_8_20_14_0_80_38_8
TCAGCGCAGTAATTTATTTTTAATCCTTCTGCGTGCTTCTTCCTTAAAGAAGGCAGCAATTTAAGGAAATTATTAACTATGTTTAACTTAATTTTTTTTTCATTTTTTTCTAATTCCTGAATTATAGCTCTTATGCGTCTTCTGAAAACAAAAGCGGACAAAGGGCAGTTGCAGTATAACACGTTAAAACCTTTCATTTCAGTATACTTCCGCGTTTCAGAATTAGTGCAGTAATATAATGGCTTTATTCTTGGGATGAATTTTTTATTCTTTATTGTTCCTGATATTGGGCTAAGCCCCAGACTGATTGAAAGATTGCCCCCGAACACGTTGAGCAGTATATTCTCTGCTTCATCATCAAGGTTATGTCCTGTAACGAGTTTATCAGCCCCCAATTCTCTTGCTTTCAGGTTCAAATAGTGTCTTTTAATAACTCCGCAAACAGCGCACGGGCTCATATTTTTAATTTTTTTGTGCAGTTCAACAAGTGAATCTCCAATCTCCTCTTTCAAGACAGCAATGTTTAATTTAATATTGTGCTCATTGCAGAATGCCCTTAAATTTATCAAATTTTTATTGCTGGAATCAGGGATTCCAACATCAATAAATAATGCCTCAACATTATAGCCAAACTTGTAAAGCAGATAAAGCGCAGTGGTTGAATCCTTTCCCCCGCTGCAGGCAACAATTAATTTCTCATTTTTTTTAATTAAATTAAAATTTTTGACAGTATTTTTTACTTTTTTTTCAAAAACTTCAATAAAACCCATGCTTATTACAAGTTTGTTAAAAGTAAAGTTTTTAAAACATTTTTGCTATTATATTATTCATGAATAAGGCGCTTAATTGTGAATGCTATTCTGAAGAATGCGCTTGTGCTTGCTGTAGCTGAAACAACTGAATTTTTTTTGGTTGTTGCATGATTTTTTTTGGGGTGGTTAAATATTAAACTATTAATTCCTGAATCTGGAAGAGGAAATTCCGGCGGGTTGACAGAGCGGCCATGTACTCGGCTGCAGACCGGGTTAGAAGGGTTCAACTCCCTTACCCGCCTGTTCATATTTGAAAATTATGATTCAGGGTTTAATTATTTAAACAATAAAATCTTTGGAATAAAAGGGAATAATTATGGTTTTAAAGCTTTACAATACTTTAACGAATAATTTAGAGGTTTTCAAGCCTTTAAAGAAAGGTTTTGCCGGATTTTACCCTTGCGGTCCGACAGTTAATAATTATATCCACATAGGGCATGCGAGGACTTACACTTTCTGGGATGTGGTGAAGAGATATCTGGAATATTCAGGCTATAAAGTCAGATTAGTCTCAAATATTACAGATATAGCAATTGATGATAAAATACTGAAAGAAGTGAAGAAAGCAGGCATAAGTTTTCAGGAATTAATAACAAAGTATACAATGGCTTATTTTGAGGACAGGTTAAAATTAGGGCTTGCACTGCCTGACGTGAACTGCTTGGCAACGCAGCACATACAGGAAATGACAGAATTAATAGAGAAATTGCTGAAGAAAGGTTATGCTTACGAGACAAGCGACGGCGTTTATTTCAATATATCAAAATTCAAGGATTATGGCAGACTTTCAGGCATGAAACCAAAAGAATTGAAAGCAGGAGCGGGGAAAAGAGTGAAAGAGGATGAGTACGAGAAAGGAGTGGCGGGGGACTTTGCATTATGGAAGAAGCATAAACGAGGCGAGCCTTACTGGCATTCCCCATGGGGCAAGGGCAGGCCGGGCTGGCATATTGAATGCAGCGCGATGAGCATGAAATACTTGGGTGAAACTTTTGACATTCACGGAGGAGGGCAGGATAATATATTCCCCCATCATGAGAATGAGTTAGCGCAGAGCGAGGCAGCCACTGGAAAAAAATTTGTGAATTACTGGATGCATCCCAATTTAGTGTTAATGAACGGTGAGAAGATGAGCAAATCAAAAGGCAATTTCATAACAGTAAGGGACGCGGCAGAAAAATACAGCGGTTTATTATTAAGATTTTTTTACTTGAACACTCATTACAGGAAGAAAATAGATTTTAACGGGAAGGATATTCAGGCGGTTAAATTAAAATTAAACAGGATAACGGAAGCAGTAAGGAGGATTAAAACTTTTTCTGGGCAGGGAATTGTGGCGGGAATTCCTGAAACTGCTTTGCTGAAAACTCTGCAGAGAGTTGAGAAAAATTTTGAAGATGCAATGGATGATGATTTCAACACATCGCTTGCAATAACAAGAATTTTAGAATTAGTGAAGGAAATAAACAAGCACTTTGCAGAGCATCATGGAATCAGCCCAAAAACTGCAGGGAAAATTTTCAATTTCATGGAAAAAACAGGCAGGATATTTTTCGGGGACTTGTTTGAATCAGAAATTTTGAAAAAGGAAGGGTTAAACAGCTTGTCCGAACAGTTACTAGAACTTATTATTAAATTAAGGGATGAGGCTCGTGAAAAGAAAGACTATAATAAAAGTGATTATATCAGGAATGAGCTGAAGAAGAATGGAGTAATTCTTAATGATAATGATAAGACAACTTGGAGTTTAGAATAATTTCAGCGCTTTTTTCTCTTTTGGTAATCATTAATAGCTAGCCTTAACGCGTCAGCAGCCAATTTGCTGCAGTGCATTTTAATATTCGGCAATCCTCCCAACTCTTTCGCAACATCCATGTTAGTTATATCCATTGCTTCTTGGATAGTTTTGCCTTTTGCAAGTTCAGTAATCATGCTGCTGGATGCTATTGCTGCAACACACCCCATAGTTTTGAACTTAATATCAGCGAGTCTGCCGTCTTTCACTTTTATTGTAATTCTCATCACGTCCCCGCATACAGGATTCCCCGCTTCTCCGGCGCCGTCAGCATTTTTCACTTCACCCATATTTTTAGGGTTTTTGAACAATGCCATAACTTTCTTGCTGTACTCATCCAAGAGGGCTCATCTCAGTCAATTTTTTAACAATAATTTTCAGATTCTTAACAGCATAATCCGCCTCTTTCTTTGTGGTAAACCTGCTGACAGTTATTCTGATGCTGCCCTGAATATAATTATCAGGCGTTTTGATAGATTTTAAAACGTGGCTGGGCTGCAAATTCTTGCTGTGGCACGCGCTGCCAGTGCTTACAGCCACTCCTGCCTCATTCAAAAGTGTTAATATTGCCTCTCCTTCAATCCCTTTGAAAGATACATTAATATTATTCACTAATCTTTTTTCAAGCGAGCCGTTAATTTTAGCATTGGGAATCTTCTTAATTTTTTCAATCATATAATCCCTTAATTTTTTCATCTTCTCATTCGCTTCACTATTGCATAACTCTGCAGCTTTTGCGAAGCCCACAATGCCCGGCACATTTTCAGTGCCTGCTCTTAAATTAAACTCGTGCCCTCCTCCGTGCAGCAAGGGTTTTATTTTCACTCCGCTCCTTATGAACAAGGCTCCGACTCCTTTCGGGCCGTGAATCTTATGCGATGAGAAGCTTGCCAAATCAATAAAATCATCCTTGACATTTATAGGCACTTTGGTGAATGACTGCACAGTATCAGTATGCAGTATAACATTTTTTTCCCTGCAAATCTTCCCAATGCCCCTGATGTTCTGGATTGTTCCTATCTCATTATTGGCGTGCATTACAGAAACCAAAATTGTTTTGTCAATTATTGCTTTCTTCAGCTCATCCAAATCTATTAATCCTTCCTTGTCAACGTTTAAGTAAGTGGTTTTGAAGCCTTTCTTCTCCAAATACTTGAAAGCATTTAATACAGCTTTGTGCTCAATCTTTGTAGTAATAATATGGTCTCCCTTGTCATTGTTCGCCTTCGCTGCGCCTATGATTGCAGTATTGTCCGATTCAGTGCCTCCGCTAGTGAATATTATCTCATTAATGTCAGCATTAATCTTTTTCGCAATTACCTCTCGGCTGCTGTCCACTGCTTTTCTCGCATCTGCCCCGAATGTGTGGAGCGAGCTCGGGTTTCCGTAAATTTTAGTGAAGCAAGGAAGCATTGCTTTGACTGCTCTCTTGTCAGCCATTGTGCTTGCCCCGTTGTCCAAGTATACTTTCATCTGCACCCGACCTCCATGCAGCTGCATAATCTGCACATGCATTTAACAAAAGTCTTTTTTGAGCTGTTTTTAATCAGGTTGTCTCCTGTCTTTCTTATTTCTTTTTTCTGCTTGTTTGTGAATTTAACGCTTCCTCTCTTGTTTTTCAGGTACTGGCTGATTGCAGGCTCTGTTACGCCTATTATTTTGGCAGCCTTCCTGCGGGGAATCTTTTTATCCTTAACTAAATAAATCACCAATTCTTTTCTGAGCGAGGGGAGCAGCTTCCACAAGGCAGTTTCGCACGGAGTCCTGAACATGCAATTAAATTAACAATTGTTAATTATAAACATTTCTGCAAAAGTTTTTAAAATGGATTTTCTTAATAATCTATTAATGGAGAACAGGCATGTTGGGGTCATAATAGTAATAATATCCCTCCTTATAGGGCTGGTAATTTACTCCTTCAATCAGGCATTATCTGATATTGTCAGCACTTCATGCACTCATGGCTTAACATGCCCTATGTGGGGCACGATTAATTTTCAAACAAGCACAGGCTTGGGGATAATGAGCGCAATTCTTTTGTTCGGATTGTATTTGATATTTTTTGCAAAAGACAAAAAACAGGAGTTAAAGAAAAGCCCCTTTTCCAATATTAAAGATTTAAGCAAAGAAGAAAGAATAATTCTTGAAAAAATAATTGAAGAGAAAGGAACAATATTCCAGTCCGAACTCGCTGAAAAGATAAAAATGACCAAAGTAAAAGTTACAAGAATACTTGACAAATTAGAAGGCAAGGGCTTGGTAGAGAGGAAGCGAAGAGGAATGAGCAATGTTGTAATATTAAAGCATTGAATGAAACTAGTTTCAAACAAGCCCTTATAAGGTGTTTCAAACCCTTATTATTGCATGAAAAAAACAATAATAATTCACGGCATCCATTGCAGGAGTTGTGAAGAATTAATAAAAGATGCCCTGCTTAAGGCAGGAATCAATAAAATTGACTTCAAAGGAAACAAAGCAACCCTGTTTTTTGATGAGAAGAAAACAGGATTCAGCAGGATTAAGAGAATAATAAAAAAAGAAGGTTATGATGTTAAATGAAGGAAGCAGTTAATTTCAAAGCAGAAGGAATGAGCTGCCCGAGCTGCGAAAAAATAATCGGAAAACAAGCCCTGAAAATTAAAGGGGTTTATGGCTGCAAAGTGGATTATGCAACTCAGGAAGGAGTTATCACTTTTAATCCTAAAAAGACAAACATTGATATTATTTTGGACAAGATTGAAGAAAAAGGTTATGAATGCTTTATAATAAAAAAATCAATTAAGAAGAATAAGAATTATTTCGGATTATTGTTCTGGGCATTAGGTTTGCTCGCGGCTGGTTATTTTGTCCTGCAATTTATAGACACAATCCCTCTGCCTGAAATTAGTGCAGATATGGGTTATGGATTAATATTATTGACTGGTTTATTAACTGGGTTTCATTGTGTTGGAATGTGCGGAGGATTTGTAGTATCTTACTCTGCAAAGAATCCTAAAAAATCATCCCACTTGATTTATGGTTTGGGCAAAACAATATCTTACACTGTCATTGGCGCTGGTTTTGGATTATTAGGTTCAATTATCACGTTCACGCCTTTAATGAGGGGGGTTGCGGGGATAATTGCAGGAATATTCCTGTTATTATACGGGCTTCAAATGCTGAACGTGCTCCCCATACTTAGAAAAATAAGGATAAATACTCCTCATTTCTTGGCAAAATTTGTGGGAAAAGAGTCGCAAAAACATTCAAGCCCCCTAATACTTGGATTATTGAACGGGTTAATGCTTGCCTGCGGCCCGTTGCAGGCTATGTATGTAATGGCTGCAGGTACAGGCAGTTTAATTGAAGGTGCGAAGACTTTGTTCTTTTT
>PEWF01000083.1 GCA_002779595.1 archaeon CG07_land_8_20_14_0_80_38_8
CTTGTAAATATCCTTAATTTCCAGCTCCTTCTCCTGGCCAGGATAAACACCCACCCCGTCAACCAAGTCGCCGATAACAAACAAATACTTCACCTTCCTCGCAATTAATTTCTGCTCCTCAGTGCCGCAATTGCCTTTCAGCCAATTAGTGAATTTTTCAAAAGACTTAGCCTCAAAATCAATGCTTCCAACGTGAGTGTCAGCAATAAAACAAGCGTACTCATCAACAGGACTAGTCTTCAAAGGAGAGTCAGGAATTTCAGGAAAAATAATATCATTAATGAAAAAAAACCTTGAACTCGTAGTGCCGGTAACCCCAATAACCTCGTCATGAACAATGTTCTCGCACTTCTTAACCATATCAGAATTCTTGGCAGAAACAAAACAAATAATCTCGCCAGTCGGGTCCTCCAATTCAACAAGGAAATTCTCATTCTGCGACTTCCTGACATCCTTAACCAAACCAATAGTTGCAGCCTCATTCCTGCCGCTCAAACTATTAATCCCTGCAATGCTTGAAGCATTCCTAAGCTCATTCCTGTTCTCCAACAATTTGCGCATAGAACTAAAACGGTTTAAATAAAAATCAAACCAGTCACTCATACTCCTCAAATTATTATTCAAAGGATAATTCTTAACAACTTCAACCCTGCTCAAACCCTTATCCCTTAATTCAACACTTGAAACTTCAACATTAACATTCCTGCCCTTCAAATCAGCATTAAAAAAATTAGAACCCTGCCTGAACCTGTCAACAACATCCTGATTAATCAGGAACGGCTTCTCAGGCAAAGAATCAAGAAAATCCAGTAATTTAACCTCATCAACCCCTTCCAAATCAACTTTGTCGCTGACAAGAAAACCCTTGCCGCAGCACGAATCAATAAAACTCATAATTAGTAATAAAAATAATAACTAACTTATAAAGATATATGCGAAACAATAAATTATTTCATTTAAGCTCCAAATCATCCTCCATCCAGATAATAATTTTATTCACGTAATCCCTGTCAACAGCCAGGCTAATCTCCCTAGTCCTGCCATACCTGCCCTTGCTGACAACTTTGGCATTAATCAATCCAAGCATGTCCAATTCACCGATTAAATCACTCAAACGCCTCTGAGTCAAAACATCAATATTATTCCTCCCGCACAAAATATTATAAACATCAAAAATTTCACCAGTAGAAGCAGGAGTAACCTTATTCTTCAAAGAGGAAAGAATAGCATAAAACACTAATTTTAACTGCAAGGTTAAATTCTTCACCAGCTCCATAACATTATCCCTCTCCAACTGCGTCTCAGCCAAATCAACAAATTCCTCAGTCAATTTGCTGTTTGAACGCTCAGCCAATTC
>PEWF01000093.1 GCA_002779595.1 archaeon CG07_land_8_20_14_0_80_38_8
AAGTTTTAAATAAAATTCGCAATTCAATAATTGTTAATGAAAAAATTTGCACTATTATTTGCACTCTTGCTAATAATGCCTGTTTTTGCGCAGGAATCTGAAATTGCTGAACAACCATTCCTTTTAATGTGCCAGAATCTGCAGAATATGAGCTTCAGCTTCGGCAATATTAACGGCACAAATTATGACAACGTGACTGAAGTTCCCCAGCAAGTGCTGGATTACGTGAACCTGAGAATTCCCGATAATGAGGATGTGCAGGCAAAATTAGAGCATATTAATAATACTATTTTCAACATTGAAATATTATACAACGGCACTGTATGCTTTAACGGAAGCGTGGGCTTCAACAGCGAAGGCTTTGAATTCTTAAAGCTTGAAAGAGCAGAAGCAAATAAGAGTGATATTTTTGTGCACGCTGATTTGTATCCTGTTGAAGAATTAATAATGGAATGGAGGAACGTGAATAATAATGCTGAATCAAATCCTATGTCAATTGTCGGGCTTTTCTTCAGGACAGCGCTGGGTTTTGTAAGTTACGTTTTCAGCGATGACTTAAAAGTTGAGCCGATTCTCGGCATCCCGAAAGTTTTTGACATGTTCCAAATATTATTCCAATTGCCGGCTTTAGTGCAAAGTTAAAAATTATTTCTATTCAGGCAGTTTCAGAGTTATAATCTTGCTCACACCGTCAGGATTCATGCTTGTCCCGTACAAGTAATCTGCTTCGCTGATTACGTTATCATTATGGCTGATAATGATTAACTGCGTTTTCTCACTATACTGCTTGCATAACTGCCCGAAACGCGTGGCGTTCTCCTTGTCAAGTGAGGCATCAACTTCATCCATGATGTAGAAAGGCGCAGGGTCGTATTCCTGAAGTGCGAATATGAAACTCAGCGCAGTGAGCGTTTTCTCTCCGCCGCTCATGCTTTTCAGGGTTAATATTTTTTTGCCTTTCGGGCGCGCCTTAATGTCAATCCCGCCCTGAATAGGGTTGGTTTCGTCCTCAATAATCAAATTTGCAGTCCCGCCGGGGCTGAGGATTCCGAATATTCTTTCAAAATTTGCCTGTATTTCCCTGAAAGTTTCAAGGAAAGTTGACTGCTTCTTTGCCTCAATGTCCTCCATTGTTTTAACAATAGAAAGATTCTCCTCTTCCAGCAAGTCCATTTTTTCCCTTACATTGTTGAATTCTTCCTCAACAGTTTTGAACACGTCCAATGCTTTAAGGTTGACATTGCCGAAAGTTTCCAGTTTCTTTTCCAGCAAAAATATTTCATGCTCCAAATCCTTGACGTTTTTATTGACGCTTTCAATCTTCAAGTCCTCATACTCCTTGAACCTGAATTCCAAACCTTCAATTTTTCCCTTAATCTCTGCCAGTAATAATTTTGAATTGTTCACCTTCTCCTCGTCATCGTTGATGTGAAGCTTTAATTCTTCAATTTTTAATTTCAGATTATTCCTTTCCTGCTCTGATTTTTCCTTCTTCTCGTAATTATTTTTTAATTTATCCTCAAATTTTCCCTCCTCCTTTTCATAAACTGCCAATTGGCTCTTATTATTCTTCAACTGCTTCTCAAATTCCTTGATTTCATTCTCAAAACTTTCCAGTTGCTTTTTCAAATCAGCCCTTATTTTTTCCAGATTAATTATTTCCCTGTCTTTTAACTGCTCAAGCCTTGAAGTCTTGATGCCTTTGTTCACGCTTGACGCGTTAAGTTTGCCTTCTAATTCGTTGATTAATTTTCTGGTTTCTTCAAAAGTTTCAATGCTGAAAGTTTTTTCATACCTGCGCAATTCCTCCTCCTTGATTATTAATTCGTCGCTTAACCTGCTGGTTTCATCCTTTAACTTTCCTAATTTTTTCGCATCAAAACCCCTGCTCTTATTCTCCAAATCACCTATTAACATGTTCAAATTCTTGATTTCAGTATCAAGCGAAGCCCTCTTCTCCCTTAAACTCATGATGTTGTTGTCATTCTCCCTTTTCGAAGCGAGCATTTTTTCAAGAATGCTTCTTAATTTTTCAGATTCACTTTTCAAATCATCAGCATTATCATCTTCATTCCTGCTTGCAATCTTCACATCATTTTCCTGCCTCCTGAAGCCTCCGGTGATTGCCCCGCTTTTCTCAATCAAATCACCCTTTAAAGTAACCATCCTGATTTTTCCTATGCCGACTTTTTTTGCAGTTTCAACGCTTTCAACAATTAATGTGTCCCTGAAAACGTACTCGAAAATGTTCCCGTATTTCCTGTCAAAATCAATCAAATTAATTGCGTAATCAATCACTCCCGGAACGCTCCTGAAACCCTCAGGTTTAGGATAGCCCTTAATCTTGTTCAAAGGCAGGAAAGTAATCACCCCCAATTTATTATTTCTTAAGAATTTAATGCATTCATTTGCAATGTCCTCATTCCTAACCACCACGTTCAATAACCTGCTTCCTGCAGCGACTTTAACAGGCAGTTCATACTGGGGATTAACATTGCATAACTGGCTTACAGTGCCTTCAACGCCGTGAATTTCCTGCTTTACCAATTCCTTCAATCCCCTTCCTCCTGCTCTTAATCCCATATTTTCCTGCATTTTCAGGCGTTCAATCTTCCTTCTTAATGCGTCAATCTTATTAGTTGCCTGTTCAACCTTGACTGCCAATTCACTGCTGAGATTAATTTCCTGCTCTAATTTTTTCAGAACTTTTTCCATTAAATCAGTTTTTGCAATTAATTCCTCCTGATAATCCTTGAAATTATTGAAATTTTCCTGCTTCCTGATTAATGCCTCTTCCTCGCTGCGATTCGTTAATAATGCTTCTTTTAATTCATTAACCATTGCCTTAACGTCAAAAAAACTAATCTCTTTCTGGCTTCCTGCATTATCCCTTAATTCGCCTAATTGCTTGTTTGCATCCTTGATTTCTGCTTCATACTTTTTAATATCCTTTTCTAATTTTTCAGCCTCTTTTTCGTAGTCCATTAAATTTTTGACAATCTGCGCGTCCCTTGACTTAATTCTTTCAACTTCATTCTTATGGCTTTTAATGTTGACTTCCAGATTATTAACTTCATCCTTAATCGTTTTTATTTTGTCATCCAGTTCCTTCTTTTTCGCAGCTCCTGCTGCGCCCAATAATTTGTTCAAAGATTCAATCTCATCATTCAGGGATTTAATCTTGCTTTCAGCGCTGCCTATTTTTTCAGTATTGGCGCGTATTTTCTCCCTTAATTTCTCAGTTTTTTCCTCAACACTTGCGTATTCCTCTTTCTTGTTGCTTAACTGCTTGAATACTAATCTTCCCTTCATACTCCTTAACTGTTCCTTGGTATTCTGGAATTGTTCAGCAGTTTTTTTCTCCTTCTTTAATTCATTCAGATGCTTCTGCCTTTCCTTCAATAAAATATTAGTTTCCTTTATTTTTTCCGAAACTTTTTCCAGTTCCTTCATTGCTTTTTCCTTTTTCTCTTCATAAGTTGATATTCCGCTGATGCGCTCAATAATTTCAGAACGTTCAGCACTGCTCATGTCGACAAATTTTGCAATATTGCCCTGCATTATCATGTTAAAACCTTCAGGGCTTAAACCCACGTAATCCAGCAAGTTAATAACCTCGCTTCTTGTAGTTTTTTTCCCGTTAATCATGTAATCGCTGTGCCCTTCCTTGTTAATCCTTCTGTTAATCTCGACATAATCGTCCTCAACAGGGAAAACTTTGTCCTCATTTGAGAATATTATTTTAACGCCTGAATTATTCGCCGGCTTGCCTTTCTTTCCGCCGTTAAAAATCAAGTGCGACAATTTTTCAGTCCTTAACCCTTTCTTGCTCAGCCTTCCAAGAACAAAACTTATAGCTTCGCTTATGTTGCTCTTCCCGCTGCCGTTCGGGCCTATTATGAGGTTAAGTTTGTCCATGAACTTAATCTCTGTTTTGCCGCCAAAACTTTTGAAGTTCTCAATTACTAACTTCTTAATGTGAACCATTTATTTAAAATAAGAATTATTCTCTATTTTTAATACTTTTTGAAGAAAGAGAGCAGTTTTTCAAGAAAAGATTCATTCCTGTAATACTCCTTTCCTATCAAAGTGTGGGCAAGTTTCCTGAAACTCTCCCCGCTCCTGCTTTTGGGATACAAATTAGCCACTGGTTTTTTCAGGTTAATGCTGTACTCGACAAATTTTTCTTTCGGGATTATTTCCAATACTTTCTTGCCAAGAATTTCCTCCACATCGTTAACAGTAATGTCTTTGAATTTCTGGTTCTCCTCCTTGTTGACTACTATGCCTGAGATTGGAATCCAGTTATTCTCCGCGTACTCGACTAATTTGTAGGCATCCGCAACTGAAGGAAGATCGGGAGTAGTTACGAGCAATAATTCATCGCTTGCCTTGATAGCATTCAATGCTTCATCACCCAAGCCCGCAGCGCAGTCAATCAATACCAAATCGTATTCTTTCTTCACAGAATCAATCTTCTGCTTTAACATTCCCAATTTTACATTGTCCAAATCATTCAAATAAATCCCGCCCAATAATACGTGAAAGCCCAAGTCATGCTTGTAAATCGCTTCAGTAATGTCAACACTGCCTTTTAACACGTCATGAATTGTAAGAATATTCCTTGAAGAAGTGCCCAAGTGCAGCCCCAAATTCGCGCCAGTAATATTCGCGTCAACAGCAAGAACTTTATAGCCCATTTTTGACATGATTGAGGAGAGGTTTGAAACAGTCGTGGTTTTCCCGACTCCTCCTTTAACGCTTGCCACACAAATTACTCTTGCCATTGTTGTAAATACTTATTATTATCTTTTATTTTTATAATTATCTATGAGAAAACAATAAAAGACAAGAAATAGTCATTAATTATTGTGAACACTGCTGCTTTTTTTGATTTGGACGGGACAATAGTGGAAGGCACAAGCGGATTAAGGTTTGCAAGATTCCTGTTCAGGAGAAGAATACTTCCCCTGAAAACTTCGCTAATCATACCTTCGCTTAAAATATTCTACGACCTGGTGAAGGGCGAAGTGAATAAGTACATGGATGAAGTGGATGACATGCTCGGCACGAGCATGAAAGGCGTCAAAAAATCATTGGTTCAGGAGCAGGCGAAACAATACGCAGGCTTGGAAAAGCATTACATGCGCGCCAACATAGTGAAAGTAATCAATAATCATAAAAAAAACGGCGTAAAATTATTCATGTTAAGCGCAAGCCCTGACGAATTAGTGAAGGAAGTCGGCAAAATGCTCGGTTTTGATGAAAGCATAGGCACAAGAATAGAAACCATAGGAGGAATTTACACAGGCAGAGTATTAAAGCCGTCATTAATCGGCAAGGACAGGGTTGAAATTGTGAAAAAATTAGCCAAAAAATATAATATTAACTTAAACCAGTCATTTGCGTACGGGAACTGCGTGAATGACGTTCCAGTGCTTGAAACAGTCGGCAATCCCGTAGCAGTAAACCCCAACAAATACTTAAAACCAATTGCAGTAAAAAATAATTGGACAATAATGAATTAAATGTTGGTGTTTAATCACAACATTTATAAATAATGATTGTTGGTATAAAATACAAACAATGTTGGGTTTGGATTTATATAATGTTGATGAGCAGAAGAAATTCTTAAAAGAACTGGACATGCTTGAATGCTTGACTCAGAAGAGGATTGAGATAATCAGGGCAATAGCCAGCAGCCAGCCTAAAAGCATTCGAGCGCTTTCAAGACTTCTTGAAAGAAACATTAAAAACGTGTTTGAGGATTTATTGCTGCTTGAAAGGAATAACTTTATTAGTTTTCACGAAGAAGGTAAAAATAGGCAGCCAATAATCAGAGTCAGGAAAATAGTATTTTACTTCAATAATAAAGGTGGAGAACATGGCGGACAAGGATAAAAAAATCCAGTTAAAAGTTGCAGAAGCACAGCAGGATGATGTAGGCAAGGGAATAGTCAGGATTGACTCCCAGGTTATGAAAAATTTGGGAATAAAGCCTGGCGAGCCAGTTGAAATAATAGGCGACAAAACCACTGTTGCAATCGCAGGCAGATGCTACCCAGCGGATATAGCAACACCAATAATAAGAATGGACGGCTATACAAGATGGAACAGCGGAAGCGGAGTCGGCGGAATGGTAATAGTGCAGAGGG
>PEWF01000107.1 GCA_002779595.1 archaeon CG07_land_8_20_14_0_80_38_8
CCTCGCGGCAATATTTGTCATTATCCTATTGTCAGGGGATATTATCAGCGTTGAAGCCCCAGCACAGGAAGGCTCGGAAATAAACTTAATCGTTTTTTTCACAATCCTCATAATATTGGCCATTATTGTTGTCGCGTTCTTGGTGAGGAAATTCGTCAAAAGCGGGAAGAAAACCCCGAGAACAGGCAAACCTTTTACTCAGAGATTGTTTCAGGGCAGGCGCGAAAGAATTGAAACAATTGAGAATGAGATTAAAGAATTGGTTGAAAAGGAAGGCAAGAATAGTTTAGTCGGGCAATTCAGCAATTTTTTGTCAAATTATAATGATAAGAGAGTATTGTACAATTTCCTGTTCGAATTGTCAGAATTATTGAAACGTGACGAGTACAGGAATATTCTCAACAGGATTGAGGATGAAAAAAATATTATTCTGGAGCATTTCAAAAAAGTATACAATAATATTACAGGCATTGCAATGAGGGTTAACAGAAGAAGGGTTTTGTTGACTTATTACTGGGCAGTGTTCTTGGAGGATTACAATGCTTTGCTGGAAATCAATATTTGGAAGGATTTTAACAGGAAAATTGTTGAATACAAAACCAGCGAATTAAACAAGATAAAAGAAGAACTCTTCCCTGAAGCAGTTGAAATTCAAGAACTGCCAGAAGAGGAGGAAGTTGAAGCAGAATCCAATGAAATAATTTCTTTTGAAAATGTTCCATTAAAAAAATGGAGCATTTCAGGTTCTTTTTGCGGGTATGCCAGTATTGTAATGGGGCTGGAATATTTATGGGATAAAGTTAAAGAAAAATTAGGGTTTAAGGGTAATTTTTCTGATTTTGTAAACTTTATTTATGAGAAGATACCTGATGGAGGTGTGTATGAAAATGAAGGATATACAAGAGAATATTTATTAATAATATACATTACTTTTATTTTAAGAGAAAAATTAAATAAAGATTTTAAAACTAAATTCGCATCATTTGATTCCTTTTTTAAGGAAGTTAAAAATGAAGGAATATCAGGATATTTTTCAAAAGATAAAGGCTGGTTGTACCCTAATCTAATTACTAATTTTTTGTCTTGGTTTGGATTTTCGGATTACTTGATAAACTTTGACACTAAAATTGACTTAAAAAGTTACATAAATTCATTAAGACAAATTGAAGAAAAAAGAGATGTATTACAAAAATCAGATTTTATTTTTCTGAATGTTAACTATGGCAAAACCGATAAAAAATTGTCTGGTT
>PEWF01000051.1 GCA_002779595.1 archaeon CG07_land_8_20_14_0_80_38_8
GCCATTTATGTCCTGCCATGTTTTCGTCTTTGAGTATTAATTCTAATTGCCATCTTGGAAGTTTCTTCTTCTTATCTATGAAATTTCTTCGAATGAACATGTCCTTGTGTGAAAGTTGATAATCTTCCATACTATCATCTGTTAGTATCATCTTGATCTGTTTATTGTCGAGTTTGTATTCTTTCATTACATATTTTACCACAGTATCTTTGCATGTTTCAAGCTTCTTATTGTTTAATACCATATTCACTTGGTGCTTCTTTAATTTGTACTTTTTCATTAAGCTTATGAGAATACTTTGTTTGCAATACTGTCTGCTTCCTTCATTAATTATTAATTCTATTAATTCATCATTTAAAGAGTATTCTTTAATTATCTTACTAATAACATTGCCCTTGTTGATTCCTGCAAGACCGTAAGTATTATCCATTGTTTCATCACTTATTACCCATTTTAGCTCTTCATAGGATAATTTATACTTACTCATTAATGGTATGAGCACGTCTGGTTTGCTAATCTCCAAATATTTTTCTTCCAACAATAACCTTATTTGATCACGATCAAGTTCATACTTGTTTAATATTTTCAATATTATATCTTTTTTTGACATTGAGATAGTATATCTATCAACAGTAGTATCATTTATTATCATATTAATTTGTTCTTTGTCTAATTCATAACTATCTAGTATTTTATCCAAAACCTGATAATAATCTATTACTGTGCCTTTGACAAGGATAATATTATTGAGTTGTTCATTGTTCATCTCATATTCAGATAACAGTCTTAACAATATCTTGGATTTTTCGAACCTGTGTATTTTCTGGTTATTAATAATTTCATTTATTTGTTCCCTACTCAAATCCTGAAGAGCATCACACTTTCTTTCCATACTAATATTGCTTTCAAGAATAGCTTGCATTATGGGAGTTGTCTTCTTAGATAATTTAAGCAAAGTAGGGATAAGATTATAACCTGAATAAGGCTTTTTTATTAAATCATAACACGAATTAAAATCTTTCAAATTAGTTATTAAATTTTTTTCAGTCCCGATTCTCTTACCATACAAATCTAACAAAGAACAAAATCTTTCTTCTTTCCCTAATTTAAAAGGTGAATTAATAATCTTGGTTAAATTATCAATTAATTTTGTTCTTTCCTCCTTAGTTAAAGTACTAATCAAGTTTAAGTCACTAAAATTGATAATCTTAGAATAATGAGAGTATTCTTTATTAGTTAATTCAATTCTTTTATAATCAATAGAAGAATAATTCTTCAAATAATTAACATACTTTTTTGTTAACAATTTTATCCTGTCATTATTTGATTTTTTAAGTAAAGAATCATTAACTTGTAAGTCTATAATTGTTCTGATATCATTGTATAATTTGTTTCCTATTATTGAGAAAGCTTCTTTGAGAGTTTTTTTCTCTTCAGGTTCTAATAAATTATCAAGTCCTTTATAACATTGAACTATTATATCAGTATCAAAAGCAGTAACTGGACCAGTTATATTATTCTCCCAGTTGAAGATTTCTTGAACTAATGTAGATAATGTATGAATTATTGCTTGATTACCACTTACTGTGGTTGGTTTAGTGTTAATTATCCTGTCCCCTTCTTTCATCATTTGAATATCAACGAGAACACTCTGGCAAGGACCCCTTCCTCCAATTACTTTTCTTTTAGGAGATTCAAAACAAGAAGTCACATAACTGGAATTAGTGTCTATGAGAAGGAGTATCTTTTTTTTGTTTTTCTCATAAGCTTTCACCCTAACATATTCTTTCTTATTTATTCTTTCAAGTCTGATTTCATACTTTTTTATTGCTTCAGAAGTGACAGCTTCGTTTATAACTTCTTCAATTGACAAACCATCATAATACTCCTTAATTTTATATAATGAATAATTACGTAATACTTCATTTAAGAAGTCTAATCTCTTATCCCAATAATTGATTTTTTTTCTAATTTTTTCTTCTTTCTTGTTTTCATCCTCGTATAAATCCTCTATTTGTGATTCAAACTTATTAATTCTGTTAATAATATGAGTATAGAATCTGGATCCTCTCTCCCAAGAATCTTCACTCAAAGACCACTGCATGATATTAAAAAAATGAGTAATTTTAAAAAAGTTATGAAATATTTCTTTTTTTATACTCCTTCAATACCCACATGATTGAGAGGATAAGTTTTGGGCGTCGTACCGATATGTCGTACGCCACGTCGCGCCAGGGACAGGATTTGAACCTGTGCATCCGTGAGGATATCAGTTTTCGGGACTGACGCGTTAGACCGCTCCGCCACCCTGGCAATTTGAATAATGAATAATAAGAATTTTTCTATTTTTAAGCATTAGCAAGTTTTAAAAGGCAATTTATCCAATAATGTGTTGAAGAATGATGAATGCGGAAAGTTTGCATAAAATATTTAACAATACAAGGATTTCATCCTATTTAAGAAATCCTTTAATTAAAAAAGGAAAATCTGTTTTTATTAGCAAAGAAGAATGTGATTACTGCGGTTGTGAAAATGAAGAGTTAAGAAATCTTAAATTTAAGATGTGCGATGAGTGCGTCGAATATTATAAAATTAACAAAGAATATGTTTTAAATAATTTACAAATTGAAACTAAAAAGGATAAAATTGCTGAAAGAATCCATCAGTCAATTTTTTACTCCCGCAAAAAAATTGATTCCCTTCAGGATATCTGTTATCCTTCACTTGAAGGTATTGTTTTAATTGATATTCCAACAGGAATGCTGGGAGGATCCACTTTCATTCATGAATTAGGGTATTATGCATCTTTAAATTTGCTTTATGATATTAAACCTTCAGATGCTCATATTGAAGTATATGCTTTTGACAACTTAATCAATTTAATAAATAAGCCATCATATGATAATTTATGGAAATTCTTAACAAATAATCAGGGCAAAATAACAGATTTTAATCCTTCAGGGCAGTGTTCATATACAGGGGATTTAAAACTTTCTAATTTTGGCAAATTATTAGGAGAAGAGAAGAGCATGGGTTTGTTTCTTGCAGCAGGAGTAGCGGTTAATACGTTAACATCTTTTGGGCTTATTGGATTAGGTTACTTGTTAAGAAAGAAAAAAATAGGCAAGCCTTTAATGTATGCTGGAATCCTCCCCGCGGTTGACACAGCATTTTACGTTTTTAGAGGATTTTTTAACCCTGAATTAGAAACAGCAGTAGCCCCGGCATTATTGGGATTAACTCCTTTAACTTTTGCGTCTTTAATAATTTCTCCGGTGCCAATTGCACTGGGATTAACCATGCTTAAATATTTTTATGACAAAAGAAAGAGCAACATGAGAAAAATTGTTGACAATTTAATTAATTATGACATGATAGGAAAAAATGAATTATTCACGCAATTTAATACTTACAATAAAAATGAAGTTATTGATTCTCTTGAGGAAAAATTATCCAAAAAAATTGACTGGCTGTTTTATTCTGGAGGCAGTGAGGAAAAAAAAGTTGTTAAGAAAATTAAGCAAATAACAAAAAATTTACTTGAAGAATATTCAGGGTTTGCTGATTATCTTGCGAAGGAATTTAAGCCCTTAGTAAAAGAAAAAAAGAAAGAATGGAAAGAATGGGGAGCGCTTAAACCCACTGAACACATTAATTCCTTCAAAAATGAACTTTCAGATTTGAATGTTCCTGACAAAAAGATTAAAAAAACATACAAATTCTTGTTCAAAAATTATAACACTTTTTGTATGCAGAAAAAAGAGAACAAAATTACTAAAAAATTCCTTGCAAAAACAGGATTAACAGAAAAGTTTTCCTCAAATTGCATAGTTTTCAAGGCGCTTCAAAATTTTTACAATAACAAAAGCATGAAATTAGTTAATCCTGCAATAACTATTATTAAAGATTTATTCACAGAGCATCAGGCATCAAAAATTTTTTTAAAAAATTAATATATTTGTAAATTCATGGCTGTAATCGCTGTTATGAAAGCATAAAATTTCATTAAATAATAATTTTTTGTTCTCCCATAATTGTTTTTTTATTGTCTTTTTGTATTAAAAAACTTTAATAAATCATGGTAAATTAGATTATTCATAATGGCTTACGAGATTGTTCTTGGCAGAAGCAAGGAAGATTTTGCTAAATTAGGCACTGATGCTGCTGCATTATTGGGAAAGCATTATGTTACTATGGGCAAAACTACGAGTTTGGCTAATAACGTGTTCATGGATGTTAATGAGTCTCATGTAGTGTTAATTGCCGGAAAAAGAGGCAGCGGGAAAAGTTACACTATGGGCGTGATGGCTGAGGCAGTGTTGAATTTGCCTGATGATGTGAGGAATAATATCGGCATGATATTCTTTGACACTATGGGATTGTACTGGACAACGAAATTTCCAAATTATAAGCAGGCAAGATTGCTTGAAGAGTGGGGCTTGCAGCCCGAAGGATACACTAAGAACGTTGTCGTCTACGCGCCTGCAGGATATTTTGAGTATTATAAGGAGAAGAATATTCCAGTAGACAAGCCGTTCACTGTTAACCCTGCTGATTTAAGCCCTGGAGAATGGACAATGGTGTTCAACATAGTTTTAACTGATGAGATTGGGGTGTGCATAGAAAAAAATATTAACGATTTGCGCAAGAAGAGTGATTCTTACTCAATAGATGACATTATAACTTTAATAAAGAAAGACAAGACGAATAGTGACAGGGTGAAAAATGCAGCAATTAACAGGTTTGAAGGCGCGAAGACTTGGGGCTTGTTCAGCGAGGAAGCCACGCCATTGGAAGAATTAGTCAAAAGAGGAGTGATGAGCATTATTGACATAAGCATTTACGCAAGCGCTGCAGGAGGTTTTGACATAAGAAGCTTGGTGATTGGATTATTAAGCAGGAGATTATTGGAGCAGAGAATGGTAGTGAGGAAATTAGAGGAATTAAGCGATGTGCAGAAAAGCACAACCTATTTCTCAAGAAGCCAGTCAAAAGTAAGCGATGAACTAGCGGAAGAGAAGCAGGTTCCGATATTGTGGATATTCGTTGATGAAGCCCATGAATTCCTGCCTCCAATGCCTCAGACAACACTTGCCACTAATTCATTAGTGCAGATTCTCAGGGAAGGCAGGCAGCCAGGAGTTAATCTCGTCTTAGCCACTCAGCAGCCGGGAAAAATTCACATTGATGCAATAACCCAGTCAGACATAATAATCAGCCACAGATTAACTGCTGACATTGACATTAACGCATTGAACGAGATAATGGGCGCGTACGCGAGCGAGAGCTTGTTCAAAATGTTCAATAATCTGCCAAAATTGAAAGGAAGCGCATTAATAATGGACGACAAGAGCGAAACTATTTACCCAATACAAATACGCCCAAGAATTACATGGCACGGAGGAGGCGCTCCTGAAGTCCTGCCGAAAGATTACGAAACCAAGGAAAAGCCGGAAGAATATTAAGAATCAAAAAATTTATAAACAAAGTTATTTTTCCTATAATGATTATGAAGTTTAATTACAGGTATGTTAGTCCCAAAAAACCATTGAATAAATTAAGCAATGCAGACAGTATAACCAAAGAATACGATTCCAAAGAAAGTGCCAATAATTTATTTGTGTACTTCGGCAGCGAGTTTAACAAGCACGGCTTTGCTTTCACTAATGATTCTTTAAGGAAAGAGTTAGTAAAAGAGGGAAAAAAACATGATATTATAATTATTACAGATTATTTAGGATATGAAGAGCCGGGATTATTCCAGACAAACAAGCAATTAGTGAGGAAATCA
>PEWF01000068.1 GCA_002779595.1 archaeon CG07_land_8_20_14_0_80_38_8
GTTACAGCGCTGAAAAATATTGATTTGGAAATAATGAAAGGTGAAGTAGTTGCAATTATCGGGCAGAATGGTTCAGGAAAAACCACACTTGTTAAACACTTCAATGGTTTGTTAAAACCCACCAGAGGCGATGTCATTGTTAACGGAAAAGACACTGAGAATTTCACAACATCGCAATTATCCCGTGATGTGGGATACGTTTTCCAGAATCCTGATGACCAACTCTTCACAAGCAAGGTAATCGAAGAAGTCAGGTTCGGGCCGAAGAATTTAAAATTTTCAGAAAAAGAAATCAATGAAAAAGTTAAGTATGCATTAAAAATTACAGGTTTATTGAAAAAAAGGAATATTCACCCTTTGGACTTGAATCTGGATGAGAAGAAATTATTGACTATTGCTTCTATTGTTGCAATGAACCCGCAGGTTATCATACTTGACGAGCCGACAGGAGGGCAGGACCATAAGGGCGTTAAAAAGATTGAAAAAATAATTAATGAATTAAAAAAAACGCACACTATAATATTAATTTCCCATGACATGGATTTCGTGGCAAGGGTTGCCGGGAAAATAATAGTAATGCATAGTGCAAGGATATTAATGACAGGAACCCCTAAAGAAGTATTCGCCAAGCCAGACTTATTGAAGAAAACGTTCCTGAAACCGCCAAACATTACCCAATTAGCCCAATCAATGAAAGGAATAAGAAATGATACTTTAACAATTGACGAATTCGTAGAACAATTATGAATGATAAAATTCTTCATGTACTGTTTCGTTCAAAGGGCGTAGCTCCTTCTTCACTGGCTTCCCGTCAGGGTAGCCAATGCTTAACAGGCACACGATGAGGATATTATTAGGGAGTTTAAGGGCTTTATTTATCCCTTCTTCAATATCAGGATGTTCAGGGTCAAAGGCGCCGATGTAGCACCCTCCTAATCCTGACGCGTTCGCAGCAATGAGTATGTTCTCAGCTGCTAATGCAACGTTTTCTAGATTATGGGCAGCAGCCCTGCTTTTCTTCTTGTCGTAACAGCAGGCAATTAGCAAAGGAGTTTTGCTTATGAAACTGCTTTTCTGCCTCTTCTGAAATGCTATTTCGTCTTTGGTTTCCTGCTTTGTGACTGTAATAAAAACCCAGGGCTGTTCATTAAAAGCAGAAGGGGCATTCCTTCCTGCCTTCAGCAATTCTTTAATTAAATGCGCAGGCACTT
>PEWF01000097.1 GCA_002779595.1 archaeon CG07_land_8_20_14_0_80_38_8
CAGCGTAAACCAGGGAGTATACCAGTTAGCACAAGCAGGAACTGGTGTAACAGCAGCAAACGTTACTGAAAACAGAGCATACCTACAATTAGTAGAGAATGCTTTCGGAAGCGGAAAAACAGTACTCGTTGTTGCAGGATACGCAGCAAAAGATACAAAAATGGCATGCCAGTTACTGGCAGCGAAAGTAGTAGGACTATCAAGCATCAGCTTGACAGGAAACCTTGTCTGGTTAGACACCAGCGGAACTGCTTACAGCCAAGTAAGTATTGTATCCAGCTAAAAACATTTAAGGAAGGAGAGGGAATAATTCCCTCCTTCCCTTTTTTTTATTCCAAAAACATTTTAAATACTACTAATGATTAGTTGAATGTAACAATGAAGATAAAAATACCCCGAAAATTAGAATTAAAATTTAACTTAGAGAAAGCCAAAAACGTTTTCAGCTTCATAGGATTCGTATTATTCAGCGCTTTAACACTCTCAGGAATAGTGTACGGAATACAGTATGCGAGGTATGAAATATACATAAAAGACAAGGAAGAGCAGTGCCAAACATTCACGCAATACTTGAACGATGAAGTCTTGTCCTACACAACCGCGAACGTGACTGACTGCAACTGCCATTACGCAAATACTGACGTCGGAAAAAACATAGTATCAAACTGCTTATGCTCATGCAAATTATACGACGAGAACGGAACAATAATAGATGAGGACTGGAACCCCTTATTCAGCACAATTTAATAATTATGTACCGCAGATACGATTTTGACTACAGCATTATAGGAATAACCGGAAAATTATTCCCCTACTCAACAAAAGGGTTCATAAAAGATTCACCATCTGACTTCAAAGTAATAGAAGATGCCTGCAGAAAAAAAAAGGAAGAAAACGGCAAATACACTTACTTCACCCTTGTAAAAAATGACTGGACAACAAGCAACGCATTAAACAAAATAGCCGGTTACTGCCATGTGAGCTGGAAAAGGTTCAACTTTGCAGGCACAAAAGACAAGCACGCAGTAACGCAGCAGTTAATCAGCGTGAAAGGAGTCAATGCTGAAACCCTTAAAAAATTAAAAATAAAAGATTTGGAATTAAAGGACTTCTTCCAGAGCAATGAAGAACTCAAATTAGGGGAATTATACGGCAACAAATTCATAGTGAAAGTTAACGATTACGAATCAAAAAATGCCAAGGGAGTCCTTGAAAAATTCGAAGAATTCATCAGGAACGGCGTGCCAAATTATTACGGCGAACAAAGATTCGGAATCCAGCGCCCTGATAACCACCTAATAGGTAAATTAATAATAAGAGAGGATTATGAGAACGCGCTTAAAGAATTATTAGCGCAAACATACCCTCAGGAAGGGGAAGTAAGCGCTAATGCAAGAAATTATCTGATGAATAATTGGGGAAAATGGGAGGAAGCATACAATAAGTTCCCTAAATACTTAAGAATTGAAAGAATAATACTGCACCATTTAATAAAGCACCCAAATGATTACGTGAATGCGATAAGGAAACTGCCAAAAAATATAGCAAAAATTTTCGTATACGCTTACCAGTCATACATTTTCAACAATGCAGTTTCAGAAATGATAAAAAGAGGATTATTAACCAGTTTTGAACTGGAATTGCCGGGCTACGATTCTGACATGAACAAAATAGGAGGGGCAATAATAGAAGAAATACTTGAAAAGGAAGGGGTGAAATTAAGCGATTTCAAAGTCACAAGTTACCCAGAAATAAGTTGCAGGGGGACCAAAAGAAACACGCTAATATTCCCCGAAGAATTCATAACAGAAAAAATCACAAAAAATAATTACACAATATCATTCAAACTCCCAAAAAGTTCTTATGCAACTATTGTCTTGCGGGAATTAATACAATGAATAAACAAGCAATAATTGTCGCGCTATTAATATCAGCAATAATACTCACACTCCACCCCTTAATGGAATGGGACGAATACGTTTACTTATTAAACGCGAAATACTTCGCAGGACAAAACATTTACTTTGAAAACATCCGCCCGCCAATCATTCCAGTAATATTATCATTCTTTTACAAATTCAACATTGAACAAGCAATAATTGCTGCGCCAATAATTTTGTCAATAATTTACTTAATTACCTCGTACGTGCTATTCTCCAAATTCCTGAAAAACAGGAGAATAAGCGCGTTATTATTCATATTAGCATCTCCGGTTTTCATATTTTATTTTGGAAAATTTATGACATCAATACCTGCAGGAATATTCCTCAACATTGCAGTAATATTCATGAAGAACTACACAGAGAATCAGAAGAATCATGAATTGTATTTATGCTTCCTTTCAACATCACTCGCATTCCTGACACGCTACCCAATGGGATTAACATACCCGATAATACTCGCATTATATTTCATTTTTGCAAAAAATAAGAACTTGAAACAATTAATCATCAGCCAATTATTCTTCTTCGCGCCAATGCTGGTATGGATTAATTATGCTGGGCTGGAATCTTTCTATTACGCTTTATTATGGGCAAACCATGAAGTGAACGCATTATACTATTTGTACAATGCGCCGTTAATCATTGGTGCAGGAATACTATTGCTGCCTTTCCTGTTAAAGTATAAATTCAGAAAGGAAGACGCATGGCAGATAATTCCATTAATAACAATCATCCTATTCTTCCAGTTATTCCCGAACAAGAATGCAAGATTCCTAATACCAATACTGCCATTTTTAGGGATTATATTAATGAAAAATGTGAAAATTCCTGAAAAATACTTAAACATTTTATTAACAATATTCTTTATCACCTCATTAATCTGCGCAGTTAATTACTGCAATTCATTATGCAATAACAGCGGCAATCTTGAAGAATTAAGGCAGTACTTTTCCAATCAGACAGGCGTAACTATTCTGTCAAATTTCTGGCCAATATGCTCTTATTACACTAATAATACCTGCTACGCGCTTCTTGAACCATTGGAAACACTGAATGACAGGATTAATTACACGAACGCTTCATACATTATAATATCAACAAATTATGATTACCCAGAATATTCCAGCAGCCCGGAATCATTCGCTGAATACTCACTGAGCATGAATAAACTTATTAATAATAGTTGCGAGGAAATCATAATATACGGGGTAAATGAATAATGGAACTGATATGCTTGACAGTTTTAGGGCTGTTATATTTTGTGCTTTTCATCAGCTGCTTCTGGCTCATAGTCTTCCTTGACAACATGAGCGAATTAAAAAAAGACCCCAATCCTAAGAAGAAATATTTCATTTCAGCAATTGTGCCGGCTTATAATGAAGAGAAAACAATTGCAGAAACAATCAACAGTTTATTAAAACAGAATTATCCAAGAAAATTTTTTGAAATAATAGTCATAAATGACGGAAGCACTGATGCCACAAGAAAAAAATGTGAGGAATACTCAAAAAAAGGATTAATCAGATTAATAAACCAGAAGAACGGCGGGAAAGCGAACGCGATGAATAATGCAATAAAACGCGCAAAAGGCGAATTAATCTACGTCCTGGACGCTGACTCATGCGCTGACGAAAACAGCTTCAAGCACTTAATCGGCTACTTTGACAATCCAAGAGTGGCAGCAGTAACTAGCAGCATGAGAGTAACATGCAAGGAGAGTTTCCTGCAGAAAATACAATGGGTTGAATACTTGTTCAGCATTTTAATGAGAAAAATAATGAGTTTATTCAACTGCTTATACGTTACTCCCGGACCGGGAAGCATTTACAGGAAGAAAGTAATAAAAGAAATAGGAGGATTCTCCGAGGAAACCCTGACAGAAGACATGGAAATCGCCTTCAACATACAGCACCATAATTACGTAATAGAAAACAGCCTGAACAGCACAGTATTAACAAACACTCCTGACAAATTAACAAATTTAATCAAACAGAGGCGCAGATGGTATACGGGATTCATAGAAGACAGCACATCATACAAGCACTTTTATTTCAATAAAAGCAAAGGATTCCTCGGAAGATTCCTCCTGCCGGCAAACGTATTAACAACAATTGCACTAATATTCCTAACATCATATTCAGTTTATACAATACTTGACTCATTCTTCGTATCATACTCCAATATTGGTGCAGTGGAATTCAACTTTTTATCAATGATACAGCCAGAAAAACTGCCGTTGCTGATTTACGGAATCAATTTGTACACTATAATGGGTTTAATATTTATGATAGTATCAATCATCATCATTTATTTCAGCCTTAAAACTTCAGACGAGGAAATAAACCTGAAAAATAATTTTCTGAACTACATATTTTACTTGTTCTTTTACTCGCTGCTCATGACATTATTCTGGACAGATTCCATAATTTACAAATTAATGTTCAGGAAGAACAATAAAGGGTGGAAGTATGGCTGAAAAGAAACACTCAACAAATTTTTATTTCATAACTGCATTCTTCGTGTCTTCAGTAATTTTCATCTCAGGAATCGGAATCGGGATGATAATAAATGAATTGAAAAGCAGCAGCATAAGTTCAAGCATTGAAGAAATGAGCAGTTCACTGGCAGATGCGGAAATAGAATTATTGCTGATGGATTACTTGGGAAGCAATTTAAGCTGCGATTATTTAATGCTGAAAAGCTCGGATTTAAGCATCCAGTCAGCAGAATTAGGAAACAAGCTTGACTTGTTCGAGGAATCCAACCAGGTAAACTCGGAATCCTACATTCCTCTGAAAGAGGATTACATGAGAGTATTAATCAAGAACTGGCTCACCCTTGAAAATATTAAAAAATCCTGCAACGCAAATTATTCCACAATACTCTATTTTTACAACAATGAAGGCTGCGCTTCCTGCGAGAACCAGGCATTCGTGCTGCAGTATTACAAAAATTTAATGCAGAATGATGTGATGATTTTTGCCATTGACTCAAGTCTGAACATGGGCATTATAGAATTATTAAGATACAATTACGACATTCATGAATACCCATCCCTTGTAATCAACGGAGAACCATACCCAGGCTACCAGAACATGACCGTGCTCGGCGGATTATTATGATAGCAGTCCTGAGATTAAGCCACAGAAAGAAAAGAGACAAAAGAATATCCACTCATGCAGGATTAGTCAGCCGCGCATTGGGCGCTGACAAAATAATATACACAGGGGACGAAGACAATGTTCTGTTAAATTCAGTCAATAATGTTGTGAAACACTGGGGCGGCAAATTCACAGCAGAATACTCAAAGCATTATGAAAAAATTATAAATGAATATAAGAAAAAAAAATTCTTAATAGTGCACCTGACAATGTACGGATTAAAACTTGAAAAAGAGATTAGAAAAATCAGGAAGCGCAAAAACATTCTTGTAATAATTGGCGGGGAAAAAGTCCCGAAAGAAATATACGAATTAAGCGATTATAACCTAAGCGTTACCAGCCAGCCCCACAGCGAAATAGCAGCGCTCGCATTATTCCTTGACTATTACTATAAAGGCAAGGAATTAAGCAGGAAATTCCCGCATGGAAAGAGAATAAAGCCTGACGCAAAGCATAAAATATTCATTTAATATTCAACAG
>PEWF01000091.1 GCA_002779595.1 archaeon CG07_land_8_20_14_0_80_38_8
AAAAGATAAACTTATTGAAAAATTTCCTAAATTGGAGGAGAATTTTGGAAAAGATTTAGTTTATAAATTAATTGATGAATACAAAAGTAAAGGATTTTATGATGATGTTATATTAAGCAGATCATATGAAATATTACAACTTAAATTAAAAACAATGTTGCCTTATGATGATGAACTGACTCCAATACCTTCTGGTAATGCTGATTTGGATTCTATTCTGCAGGAGAATACGCAGTTGAAGGGGGAAAATGTGGAATTGAAGATAGAGATTAACAATTATAAGATTAAAGAGAATAATTTGAATCAGGATTGGCAGAAACAATTGGAGCAGTTTAATGATTTGGATTCTATTCTGAAGAAGGATATTGCTCGCTTAAACCAAGAATTGGAAGCTGTTACAAAATTTAAGGAAACATATAAAAAATTGTATGACGAGCAGGTTAGTATAAATAATACTCTTGGAAAAAAAATTAATGGATTGGAAGAGCAAATTCATTATTATGAGAGTAATAATTTTGTTAGGGAATCTGCTGGAACTTATACTTTTTTTGATTACAAAACTGCTGAAAGTGTTGCCAAGAAAATATTAACCCTTCCTGATAAGTCAATGCCTAAAAATGAAGTTGACAATGTTATTGTAATTTTAGAGCAGTGCAAAGAATTAAACCCGAAATGGGATTATATTAATACTGCTGATTTGAAACAAGATTTAGAGGCAAAAATTAGATGAGTTTAATACAATTGTACGAAACTGCAGATAAAATAGAAACACTTACACCCCAAAATAATTTAAAACAATTATACAACAATTTGGATAACTTAATTATTCCAAATATTCAGGAAAAATTAAAGCAATTATATACAACTTCAAATACTTTAGAAATTTTAACTTTTCAGGATAGGTTAAATTTATTGGATAATGCTGAAAAAGCAATAAATGCGTCCGCGAATCAAGAGCATAATATTATGAAAAATAATATTGATTCTTTGACTGAAATTTTGGAAAACACCCGCTTATTGGTTGAGAATTCTTTTGAGACTAATTTCAATTATGAATTAAATTTTTTATCAAATTACGTTGAAGGTGATAATTTTATTTTCTGCAATAAGAATAATGGTGCAAAAGCAGATTTAAGTGTGAAAGCTGGAAAAGAAGGCATTAAAATTGATACTCTGTATTTCTACAATGAAGGTATTGAATGCTTCAATAAAAAAGTTGATGTTGAATTAAAAGCAAGAAAATCACATACTATAGAAAATTTAGTGCTTAATCCAGTATTGGATGAAGGCAATGTTTGGCTGGAAATTAAATGCGCCAAAAATGTTAACAATTTTGATTACGACAATATTATCCTCCGCACCAAAGATTATTATTTCAAGAAGAGCAATATAAAAGCAAGGAAAGTATGGGAAGTAACCAAGAAGATAGGAAATCTTGTAATAAAGAATAAAGATAAAATGCTAAAAATTTAATCACCACTTCTTAGTAGAAACTTTTTTAAACAGATTTTTCCCAATAATTTACTTATGTCTGGATGGTATCACAGGAATAAGGGAAAGTTTTGGACTGCCTTGATTGGAGGGGCAGCCACAGCATTAGCGCTATTGTCTCCTGCAGGCATAATTGCAGGAATTTCTTACATTGGCTCAGCAATAGCGTCCAACACTGCAGGAACAGTTATAAGCGGCAGTATTGGAGCAACAGGGATTGCAGGAATTTACGAATCAAATAAGAACAGGAAAGAAAGACTGGCAAACGCTTACGAATTAATCACATATGATAATAATGGTTCTGTTGAACTGAAAAGGAAGGATTTGGACTATTTTTACATGTTCGAAAATAATAACAATAATACTGGCAAATGTTTGACTAAACAAATGGATTATCCCAGCAGAGGAACTTATTTATTGGAAAAGAAAGGGGATTCTGATTACGTTTTAACCAATAACAAAGGTGATGAAAAGAATATCATTAAAGTATTAGCATCGGATAATGTGAAAAAGTACTGCTCAAAATATTCGCAGAAAAACAATCAAACAAGTGCAAGTGCAACTGCTTCTTCAAAAAAGAATTTAGAAAAAATAATCAGAGAAATAAAAGCAAGAAAAACGCCAAACCCGCAACCCTCACCACCAGCAGCACAGCAACAGAATCAGCAGATATTATCACAACAGACTATGAACGGAGTAACTTATTTTGATTATAAAACTGCTGAAGATGTTGCCAAAAAAATGTTAACTTTGCCTGATAAAACAATGCCTAAAAATGAAGTTAATGCAATTGTTACATTCTTAGAACAGTGTGAAAAATTCAATCCTGACTGGAATTACGCAAGAACTCCTAATTTAAAACAAGATTTAGAGGCAAAAATGCAATGATTTTGGAGCAGGTTTACGAAGTTGCGAGTAAGTTGGGGATTTACACTACTCAAGACAGACTCAAAACAATACACCGACTCTCAATTGAATTAAAATTAGAGGAGAAGGACAGTATACGAAGAAATAATTACTTGGGAATTAAGGATTTATTTAAAAAAGATTTGAAAAATGTATTATATTTTGAACCTAATATTGATTATGTTGATTTGATAATTGATTACCATCTGGAAAATAATAGTTTTGATTTGGGTGATAAAAATTTATTGAATAAGATTAATTCCGATCAATTTAATGATTTGAAAGAAAAAATCACTACCAAAGCAATTAATACGAGTTTATATGCTGAGGATGTTGATGTTAATGAAATTTTTAAATACTTTATCAAGAACAGCAAGCCTTTAAGCAAAGACAGGGAAGTGCTTATGAAATCTTTTTTTAATAGATGGGAAGGGATGAATGGTTATGATTTCAAAAAGAGTTTTCATGCTATTATAATAAGTTACTTGGATGATCCTGATTCTCCTGCTGATTTACCTAAATTTAGCAGTTTAGTTCTTGAAGGGTATACTCTTAAGCAGGATTTTAATAAATTAAAAAAGAATATTGAGGATAATAAGGAAGATTTAGAATGCCAATTACTGGAAACTAAATTATCAGTTGAGTCAAATAGTGCTGAAATTGGTAAAATTATTAATAATCATTTAAAGAAAGAGGTTTAAATATGAGTTCAGCAAATAATAACTCTGAATTATTATTCAAAGGAGTTGATTTAAGCACTTTAATAGTTCCTGACAATGCTAATGAAGTCATACCCATAAGTGGTTATAATTATGAACAGGCAGGTTTCATGCTGGCTTATAATTCTTTGTTAAATAAAGCAGATGAAAAACAAGTTTATAATTTTTTGTTAAAACATCCAGAACATGGTATTAATCAGGCAAAATTATTGTATTTAAGAGTTCTTTTAGATGTAAATGAGGAAGACTTGGAGGATGATGTTTCTGAAGAAGAAGATTTTTCTGATAATAAGGAGGATGAAGAATTGCCTGTTCAGTCTCCTGCAAAGAGAAATTCAGGAAGGAGTTCAAGATTGGTATATTTTGGGCATACTTTCGCAAGCAATCCAAATCAGGAAGGAGTTTACGTTGAAGTCTTCAAAAAAGAAGGCAGAGTAAATAGTGGATTATCATACATTAAGAACAGCAGCAAGAGCGATGACTCCATAAATGAAAACGTGTCAGTAAATTCTCTGGAGAACCTGTTGCTAATTTACAAAACAAAATTAATTGATGAAAATAATAAAAATTCTTACAATTTTGGAATATATGAAGATATTATGAAAATAGAATCCAGTAATCAAAAAATTAACGAATGGGTTGACAGCGTAAATACAACGTTCAATGTTTACAGGTTTTTGCAGGAAATTTTCAGGACGCACGTAAGCGCAAACAAGCAGCAAATAATTTCAAATAAATTTAATTTAGAAGATGTTTATGGTGATTTCCGCGCTTTGTACAGTTTTTATTCTGATATACGAAATTATGAAGACAATGGCAAGAAAATAAAAGTGCAGGATGCTATGCAGTCAGTCAGGAAATTGCTGACACCAAAAAATATTTACGGCAGAAAAGAAAGAAGCGGCAAGAACAGCATTGCTCTGAACAATATTGACGGAATATATGATAAATTTGCAGAGGACAGAATGATTCCAGACATTGAATTTATAATCAATAATGTGCAGGCAACTGCGAATGATTTTTCAAAAATTACTGAATGGATTCAGAATTTTTACAGGCATGACAAGCAGGAAAATGACAAATTTATCAAGGAAAGGTTAAAATTAGTGTTTGAAATGCTTGAATCAACACGCATTGCAGAAAAACATTATAGTAATAAGTTTAATGACATTAACTGGGTAATTCCTACAAACTAAAATAATTTCTTTATTATTTCTTCTTTTTTGAAGTGCTTTAAATTCTCGTATTCCTGCCCGCTGCCGAGGAAAATTATGGGCTTCTTGATTGTGTAGCCCACTGAAAGTATTGCTCCGCCTTTATTGTCAACGTCTGTCTTCGTGAGGATTACGCTGTCAATGCTTATTTCCTCGTTGAATACTCTTGCCTGCTCTACAACGTCATTGCCAGTGATTGCATCAGCAACGAAAATAGTCATGTCAGGATTATTCACTCTCTTAACTTTCTTCAACTCATCCATTAAATTCTTGTTCGAATGCAGGCGTCCTGCTGTGTCAATAATAACAACGTCATTGCTTTTCTTCTCTGCGTGCCTTACTGCGTCAAAAGCAACGCTTGCACTGTCAGTATCATAATCATTCGCAACAATATCCACTCCTAATTTCTCCGCGTGGTGCTTTAATTGCTCAATACTGGCAGCCCTGAACGTGTCACCAGCAGCCAAAACAATTGACAAGCCCTTCTTCTTTAAATAATATGCAAGTTTTGATATTGTCGTGGTTTTCCCGCTCCCGTTAACGCCCACAATCATTATAATGAAAGGCTTTTTTGACTTCACTTTTTTCAGGAAATCAGCCTCTTTGGATTCGATTAATACTTCGTCAAATGCTTTCATTAAAGCAGCGCTTATCACTTTCTTGAAATCCCTTTTCACGCTCTTGCCAATTAATTCAGATTCGAGCGATGCTTTTACTTTGTCAGTCACTTCCGCGCTCACGTTGGACTGCAAGAGTGTTAATTCCAGCTCCCAGAATATTTTGTCAAAATCATTCTGCCCTAACTTTGTCTCAGTTACTGCTTTCTCAACTTTTTTGAAAACTTCATTAATTTTTTTCTTAAAAAAATCAAACATTTAATATTATGAAAAGTTCTGAATATTATAAATTTTGTTTATTCCTGCCTTAATTCCTGAGTTAATTTTAACAGCTCTGGCTCCATTTCCCTCATCTTATTCATCATTACCTGAGCATTATTGTTTAATTTGCCGATGAGATTGTCTGCTTCGTCAATCCTTTGCTGAACGTACTCTACAGCATCAGTAAGTTTTTTCCCAACAACTACTCCGCTACCCACTTCCAGCAAAATATTGCCTGTTTTTTCAGGAAAAGTTTTAATCATCACTCCCTCGCCCAATGGAATAATGACTTCATTCCTGCCCGCTTCCTTTAAACCTTCAAGTGTTTCTTTAACGCGCGAGT
>PEWF01000030.1 GCA_002779595.1 archaeon CG07_land_8_20_14_0_80_38_8
AGGGTTGAGCTACCTTGGATGATTTGCAGATATACGAATTAATATTAAGCAAGGATTTCACATGGGAAGGGCTGTTAAGGGACATAGTCAAGAAAGAAAACATTAATCCGTGGGATATTGACGTTTCATTCCTTTCAAAAAAGTACCAGGAAGCATTGGCGCAGTTAAGCAATATTGACTTCAGATTAAGCGGGAAATTCCTGCTCGCAGCGGCAATACTGCTGAAAATGAAAAGCGACAATTTCGAATTCGAAGACATATACAATGCTCAGACTATTGAATACTTTGACGACTTTTTTGACGACTTCCAATTGGATGAATTAACCACTGAGTTCAGGAACCAGGAATTAAAGCATTCATTCAGCACGTCAAAAGTGGGAGTTGATGCGCGGCTGCCGAGAGACAGGATTAAGCCAATAAGTCTGGATGACTTGGTGGAAGCATTAAAAGACGCAATGGAAGTCAAGGAAAGAAGAATAGAAAGGAAAAAGGACTTAAAGGAAAAACTGAATTACCATGCAGACGTAATAAAAATAGACATAACTGAGAAGATTAAGAATTTGTACGAAACAATAGTAAGTTTTTTCGACAATATGAGAAGGGAGGAGATAATGTTCAAGGAATTAGTGCCTTCCAATGAGAAAATGGACATTTTATGGACGTTCGTGCCATTATTGCACTTAAATAATGAAGGAAAAATTGACGTGCATCAGAAGGTTCAGTTCGGCGAAATAAAAGTAAGGCGCCCGAAACCAGCATAAATTTAAAACAATGCGTTTAATTATTTAATAATCATGGATTCAAACCTTAAAAGAAGAGTGGAAGCATTCCTTTTCATAATCAGCAAGGGACTGAAAATTCATGAATTAGCCGAGAAGACAGGGGCAAGCGAGAAAGACGTTCTCGCCATAGTAAGCGAGTTAAGGGATGAATACAAGGCAAGAAGCAGCGCTTTCAACATTATAAACTTCAACGAATTATACAGGATGACTGTTGACAGGAACTTAATCAACGGATTGAACGAATTAGTGCCTGACGAATTCAGCAAATCAGTAATCAAAACCCTGAGCGTTATTGCATGGAAACAAGGCATAACGCAGAGCGAAGTCGTAAGAATCAGGGGCAACAAATCATACGCTCATATTGAGCAATTAATACAATTAGGGTTCATAAACGCGGAGCCGTACGGCAGAACAGCAAAATTAAACCTTGCGAACAAGTTTTTCGAATACTTTGACATTAACAAAGGAGAGGAAAAATTTATATTTAAACAATTTAATGAGTAGGATTAACAATGTTAAAAGTGAAGAGTTTAAACGATACTTGCGGAAGAAAAGTTTACACGGAAACAGGCGATTACTTCGGCGATATTGAGGAAGCATTTGTGCAGAACAATAAAATCCACAGCTGGAAGATTAAATCCACAGATAATTCAACAATTTCAAAAATGATGGCAGGAGCGAAAGGAGTTATTGTCCCGCAGCCATTGCTCAAAGCAATAGGGGATATTGTAATAATCTCAAAATCTGCAATGTCATCCTTTAGCGAAGAAACTGAAACGCAGGAACAAACAGAGTAAAATTTTATAAATTGTTTAATTTTACTAATACTTACTAATGCCTAAAACTTATCCTGAATTAAATTTTGAAACAACTGAAGAAGTTGAAGTCAGCGACAAAATCATAGACCAGGTTATAGGGCAGGACAGGGCAGTTGAAATTATAAAAAAGGCAGCAAGCCAGAGAAGGAATGTCATATTAATCGGCGAGCCCGGAACCGGCAAAAGCATGCTCGGAATGGCATTAAGCGAGTTATTGCCTAAAGCGGAATTAGTTGACATATTATGCCTGCCGAACAATTATGACGAGAATAACCCAAAAATAAAGACAGTGCCTGCAGGCACAGGCAGGAAAATAATGAATTCAATGCCTACTCCTTCAGCGCTTGCAGGAAACGACAACAACATGCTGTACATCATGTTCATAATTTTCGGGGTGTTAAGCATAGGGTACGGCGTAGTGAATTACTTCTTTTTGTCCAATGAAAGCGACGTGCTGCAGGCAGCTAACAGGATAAGCTTCACATTCTTCGTGACAATATTCGTATTAGGGGTAATGGCAATTTACGCACTAAGCAAAGGATTAAGCCAGAGAATGGTGAAAATTTTAAAGCCGAAATTAATAGTTGACAATTCCAAAAAAGACACTGCGCCGTTCGTTGACGCGACAGGCTCGCACGAAGGAGCCTTGCTCGGCGACGTGAGGCATGACCCCTTCCAGAGCGGGGGATTAGGCACTCCAGCGCATGAGAGGGTGGAAGCAGGGGCAATCCACAAAGCGCACAAAGGAGTATTATTCATAGATGAGATAGCAACACTGCGAGCAGACAGCCAGATAAACTTGTTGACTGCAATGCAGGAGAAAAAGTTGCCAATAACTGGCAGGAGCGAGAGAAGCGCTGGAGCAATGGTAAAAACAGAGCCAGTGCCGTGCGATTTCATATTAGTGGCTGCAGGCAATGTTGAAAGCTTCTTCAAGCACATGCACCCGGCGTTAAGAAGCAGGATAAGAGGATACGGCTACGAAATTTACATAAATGACATGATGGAAGACAATGAAGAGAACAGGAAGCAATTCGCAAGATTCGTAGCGCAGGAAGTGAGAAAAGAAAAAGGCAACATACCCCACATGAACAGGGATGCAGTAATAGAGGTTCTAAAAGAATCCAGAAGAAGAAGCGGAAGAAAAAACAAGCTGACATTAAAACTCCGTGAGATAGGAGGGCTAATCAGGGTGGCAGGGGATATTGCAAATGATAAAGGCGACAAAGTAATCACTCCGGAACATATTGAACAGGCAAAAACTTTGGCAGTCAGCCTTGAAAAACAAATAGTTGACAAAGCCATTGAACAAAACAAGGAATACAGCATAATCTTGAACTCGGGCAGCGAAATCGGAAGAGTAAACGGCTTGGCAGTCCTTGGAACAGGAGGGGATGCAGGATTGGTAATGCCAATAGAAGCAGTCGTAACTCCAACGAGCAAGGAAGGCACAAGCGAAGTAATAGCAACAGGCAAATTAGGGGAAATAGCGCAGGAAGCAGTGAAGAACGTATTTGCGGTAATCAAGAAATACAAAGGAGGGGAAGTAAAGCAGAGATATGACACTCATATACAATTCGTGATGTCATACTCAGGAGTTGAAGGCGACAGCGCATCAATATCTATTGCAACAGCTGTAATCAGCGCGCTGGAAAATTTGCCAGTGAGGCAGGATACTGCAATGACAGGAAGCCTGAGCGTGAGGGGTGAAGTCCTGCCAATAGGCGGAATAAACGCTAAAATAGAAGCTGCAATTGATGCAGGAATGAAAAGAGTAATAGTCCCGAAATTAAACGTTGGAGACATAATACCTTCGCTGAAAAAGTCAGCAGTGGAAATAATACCTGTTGAAAACATAAGCAACGTAATGCATTATGCCCTCACAGCATCCAAAAAATCAAAATTAATAGTTGACAAAGTCAAGAAAATAATAAGATGAACCCTGAATCATTAATAAAAAGCTTCGAAAACAAGGCAGAATTAGTGGAATACTACGAATCAATTCTTAACAAGGAAGTAATATCCCAGAATAATAATGAATTAAAAACATTCATCAAATCAAGAGGGGAATCATACAGTGCAAGAATGCTCGTGAACGGCGCATGGGGATACGCAGCCACTAACAACAAAAAAGATTTAATAAAAATTTTCAACACCTGCCACAAATTAGCCAGCAACGCCTCAGTAATCAAAAAGAACAGGACAAAGATGAAAGAACTGGAAATTAATCACGACAACATAGTCTCAAAAATA
Source organism: archaeon CG07_land_8_20_14_0_80_38_8 (assembly GCA_002779595.1). GTDB lineage: Archaea > Nanobdellota > Nanobdellia > Tiddalikarchaeales > Tiddalikarchaeaceae > CG07-land. Next base: position 3,854 of record PEWF01000030.1, read on the forward strand.
AAAACCAACCCTTTCGAAATAAGCGACGAGGACAAGATTAATTTCCTGAAAAATTTCAACAAAAGTTTCCAGTCAAAGGAACTGAAAAATGCAGAAACTTTCATAGCATTCAGCAATGCCCAGAAAAAATACACGAACTCCTTAGGAGCAGACGTTTCACAAAACGACACTTACTCAAGATTAATGAGCATAATAATCGGCGGCAAGGACTTAACGCAGGCTCACATGACACTGTCAGCAAAGAAAGGATACGAGTTAATACAAAAACTTGACTGCCAATCAGAAGCAGGAAAATTAGAGGAAAAATTAAAAAGAATAATCAATGCAGGAAACGTGAAACCAGGGATTTACAATTTAGTAATAGATTCAATACTTGGAGGCACATTCTTCCACGAAGCATTAGGGCACGCATTAGAAGCAGACGCTTACAAGGAAAAAAGCACGTGCGTTTCAATGAACGAGCAAATAAGCAATGAGGGCTTGACAGTTTATGACGACCCGACAATACCGTACTCATGGGGCTCTTACTCTTATGACGATGAAGGCATAAAAAGCAAGCCAAGCCTGTTAGTGGACAAAGGCAAAGTAATCAATTTCATCAATGACACAGCATCCTATTTTGACGTTCCCGGCTTGAAAAAAACCGCGAACGCGAGATTTGACAGCCCCTGCAATCTGCCAATACCAAGAATGAGCAATACAGTAGTAAAATCAGGCAATTACTCAGAGGAAGAATTATTCCAGAAAATTAAAAACGGATTATTCGTGAAAGGATTCTACGGCGGAGCAGTGGAGCCGTTAACCGGAATTTTCAGCTTCAAAGCAGAAGAAGCAGTAATAATTGAAAACGGGAAATTAACAAAGTCATTAAAAGGTGTGAATTTAAGCGGTGATTTGAAGAAATTATTAAAAAATTTGAAAGGAGTCGGAAAAGAAGCAAAATCTGAATGGCACGGCGGAATGTGCGGCAAGAAAGGGCAAAGCGTTCCAGTATCCGAGAAAGTTCCTCCAGTATTAGTTGAAGGTGTAAGCGTTGGAAATTAACACGAGCATAATAAAAAACAAGCACCCCAATATAGAATGGGAGATTGCGGTAAGCGAAGCAATAACTGAAAGCGTGGAAATTGACAACAGGGAATTAGGAACGCCAGTCAGCGCTTCAACAAAAGCAGTAATAATCAGGGTAATCCTTGCAGACAACAGGACAGGAATAAGCATTGAAAGCAACCCAGAAAATTACATGGCAGTTTTTGAAAACGCGTTAAAAACAGCAAAAGCAACACCACCCAATAACACACGGGCTGATATTTCGCCAAGAATAACCCACTCAGCAGACAATAAAACATTCAGCAATTTCAATGAGGATGAATTATTCAGCAGCGCTGAAATAATGCGCTCAGAACTGGACAATAAAGCGCCGCTGCTCAATCTGAACGTTTCAAAAATGATCAGCAAAGCGCAGTATTACAACAGCAATGGTTCAGACATAAAAGTTGAAGAGGACAATATTTCAGCGCAAATACAAATCGGGAAAAACCACAGGTTAGGGACAGCAGTTACTTCATTAAGGTTAAAAAAGCCGGATTTTAAAGCATTAGTCCGCGAAGCAATGGAATATTACAATTACAGCAAAAAATTAGCCAAAATCAAGAGCGGGGAA
>PEWF01000044.1 GCA_002779595.1 archaeon CG07_land_8_20_14_0_80_38_8
ATTGCAAAAAAGTTAAGCCCTGAAAGCAAAATTCACTACTTCAACCACAAAAAAGTCCTACAAAATATAAAAAATAAGTGCGACAATAAATACACATGCGTATTGTGCAAGCGCGCAATGTACTGCGAAGCGGAAAAATTGTGCAAAAAATTAAACGCTGACTTTATAATCACTGGCGAGAATCTCGGGCAAGTCGCAAGCCAGACTCTGCCAAACCTGAAAGTTCTGGACGAAGCAGTGAATACGCCGATTATCCGGCCGCTCATAGGACTGAACAAGGAAGAAATAATAAACATTGCCAAGCAAATAGGCACTTACGAATTAAGCATTAAAAATGCAGGCATTTGCCCGTTCGTGCCAAGAAAACCCTCAACAAGCGCAAGAATAATAAGAATTAAGGAAGAAGAAAGCAGGATTATTTAGGCGTGAGTGTCAGATTAACAGCAGTGAAATCAGATTCTATACTCACAGGAGTCCTGTAAGAACTGAACTCGTAAATGCTTGAGGGGAAAGTTTCCTCGCTGAAACTGTTAAAACCGATTAATACATCACCCAAAGGCATGTTAAACAATGCAATTCCGTCAGCACCAGTTGTTGCATAAGCCTGCGGCGCACTATTTGCATTGTCAGCGCTCCACACATCCACTTCCACGCCGCTGATAGGCGAGCCGCCAGAACTTAATACTATAACCTGCAGGGTATTATTGCTCTGCAATTGCTCACTGCCAGTATTATCTGATGTGCACCCGCAAATAAGGGGAACCAGAAAAGCCAGCAATAAAAAAACGCGCTTCATAGCACTAACCAATAATTCCCTCAGTAATTAAATAGTTTTTTTCATAAGCATCCTTCTGCACACCCACTTCATCCATCCTGCTTCCGTCAAAGCAATGAGTGCAGTATTCGCCTTTCTTATTCAAGAAACTGTCAGCAGTTCTTATTGAATCTTCCAGTTTATTATAAACAACTTTAATATTCTTTTTAGTAATTAATGAGATTAAATCAGGAGCTTCTTTCTCAATAATTTCCCTAACTCTTATTATTATTTCTTCATTTATTTCTTCAACAGTTCTTCCGTGGGCTATTAACCTTTCCCCCTCTTTAATATCAACACCCCAGAAACACCCATTTATTATTGGAGGAGATGTGCTGTAAGATTTCACTATTTCCGCGCCGTTAAGGAAAGCTTCTGATATTACTTTAACAGTAGTTCTTCCATTAACAATACTGTCATCAACCAATATATGAGTTTTAGGCACTAAACTGCTCAAATGATTGAAAAAATTACTGACTTTCCCCAAGAAGCCCTTCTTGCTCTTATAATTTTTCGGGCTGAAAACCGAAGGAATAAATTCATATTTATCTTCTGATCTTGAATCTCTTAGTTCATCAGTGGGCTGGATAAAAGTCCTTTCATTAAAAGTGGACTTGTAATAATCACTTATTACTATACCTTCCCTCAACTTATAGCCCCTGTAATCAGCGAAACCTGCTGCCCCACTGTTGCCACTCATAGGAACAGGAACAACGTAAATTTTGCCCATTAATTTTAAAATCCAGCTTTTCAATCTTCCGTAGGGTCTTGGTAATGTTTTGGCATTCCTGCCCCTCCAAGTCTGCGTGTCAGCACCGAAACAAGTATTTCCTGGTTTTGAAAAATAATACCATTCAAACAAGCACTTCTTTAACTTTGTCTTCCTGACAACATTGCTCGTTTCTTCCGTTCCGGAACCAACAGTATCGCAATCAATTATTCTGCCATTCTCCACTAATATTATTTCACCAGCATAAACCTGCCTGCAGCCATTTTCATAATTGTAAATTTTCTCGCCGCGTTCATTATACTTCTTGCTCATTCTATTGCTATGATACCTCTTGTCAAAATTCCCGAACAACTGCGTTTCAGAAGAGAATAAAGTATAATTATCATTAATCATCATTTCCAAAGGCTTTGTGCCTTCCTTTCCCCTTGCCGCTATTGTCTGATTGCCGTGCATAAAAATTATTGAAAACGCACCGCTCACTTTCGTCAAAGTTTTATTAACTGCTTTCAGAAAACTCAAACCCTTTCTTATCTGGTAATTAACGTAAGCAGTTAAATGAGCAGTATCATTGCTCGACTTGAATTCGTATCCTTTTTTCTCCAATTTTTTCTTAATATAACCAGTATTTGCTTCACCATTATACAGGCAGATAACAGTTTCCTCAGCATTAAGCACTGCTTCCAAATCAACAACGTTTTCCTTACTGCTTATTACTGCAGGAGTATAATTAGATTCTTTATTAACGCCCTGCGTGGAATACCTTGTGCTTATGCCAACTTCATTGCCCAAACATTTATCTTCAAAATTCCCAGGCTTCCCATTGCTCTTTTTGACAAATATTTCCCCGTTAGTCCTTGAAGTTACCCCCCAATTCTCGCTGCCTCTGTGTTTTAATCCGTAAATAATCTTCTGCAAATCCTTTCCAGTAATAAGTAATTCAGGATTTTTAACAGCAGCATAAAAAATTCCGCACATCAACTGATGATATTAAAACGCGTTTTAAAAAACTTCTTCACCACTAAAGAAGGAAGAAAAAAATAAGGTTATTTTTTATAAACATTTTTTCTGTGCCCAAGCATTAAAATAATTATCATCATTTTTTCTTTCTGAATATCCAGTATTATCCTGTAATTTCCAACTCTTAGCCTGTAATACGGCATTCCTGTGAGTCTTTTTACAAATTTTCCAGGGCGGATTCTTATTCTTTCAATAACTGCAATTATTCTTTTCTGCATATTGTTTTCTAATTTTTCTAACTGCTCTTTTGCAGTTTTTGTAAAAATTATTTCATACATTGAGTTTTAACTCCTTCTTAACCTTGCTCAGGGAATAAACTCTTCCTTTCTTCACGTCTTCTTCCGCTTTATTAATCATTTTTTTTGCTTCTTCTGATAATTCTTCAGAATCTTCAATCAAGTCACGAATAACATCTTCATAACTTTCATTATCAGAGATTTTCCTCGCTTTCAATTTGCCCTGCAGTTCTTCACTTATCTGAATAGTCGTTACCATAGCACACTATAGATACTTATATATTAATAAAATTTGTGTTTTTCCCTCCCTAAAAAAAAGTAGAGCCAGGACCCGGAGTTGAACCGGGCTATGTCGGTCTGCAGCCGACCGCATGGCCGCTCTGCCATCCTGGCAAGTAAAATAATATAGTCAATTTTATCTTTTTAAAACTTTACAAAAGAAACAATTAAGCAGTTGCTGTTATTGGCTGGGGAATTGCTCCAGCAGGAGCAGGCGCTGCTGCCATGCTTGCAGTTTTTTTCCTTTTCTTTTCTTCTGCTATCATTGCCTGAATAAGATTGGAAGGGATTAATATTTTCTGCCCTTTCTCATTCTTCAACTTCCATCTTTCAACAATTTTAATATTCCCATTTCCATCTTTGACAATTACTTTCCTATACTTACTCATTACACTCTTAATCTTCCTAAATCCTTCATCGTCTCCTGGAATAGTCCTGAACAAAACATTCTCAGGCTTGACAATGCTAATATTGCCGCTGTCACTGTAATTTTCAGACATAGGATTGTCAAAGAATTTTAATCTCAAACTATTATTTTCACCTTCAAAATAATATCTTTTCTTATATTCATTTCTTTCCGGATTCCTGCTGAAATAAGGATTTTCACCATCATCTGATTTAAATAATAACCCTATTGAAGCATATTTGTCTAAGATTTCATCCAAATTGTTAAGAATTTTTTCCTTATCCTTAAAATAGTCCCATCCGTTTATAACATCTTTAATAGAGTTCTTTCTGAAAATTTCTAAAATGTTTTCATTATCTTTATCTTTTTTATATTCATTCTCCAACCAACTGAATATTCTCATTAATTCATCTTCTTCCCCTAATCTTAACACTTTTTTTGCTTTCTCGTTAATGTAAGCCCGAGATTCAGCAGTATTTTTATCAAAATAAGTGTTATAAGTTGAAGGGTTCAAGTACACATTATCCAAACCATCCATTTTCACGCTGTCAGCGCTTAACTCGTCCTTGCCTGCTTTCTTCACTTTTGAATAATAAATGCTGTCACCCACTTTCCCGCCAGTTTTCTTCGCAGCATAAGAGGCAAGCATTGCAATGCCTAATTGGGGCATTATGAATCCTGCGCCAATCATTACACCATTCAAAACATTCTTCCATTTAGCACTCATTAGTGATAATATTGGGAAAAATCTCTTTAAAAAAGTTTTTATGGGGTGCAAATAACAAAAACATTCCTATTTATTTACCATATAGTAAATATATATTAAAATGGATTTTAACGTTTTTATTGCAGGATGAAGGGGTTTTGTCTGATTTTTTTCAGCAATTTCTTCTCTAACTCTTGCCTCTCCCTCTTCGTTAAACAAATATTCTGTTAATTTTTTAATATTGATTAAGCTCCCATTTGTGATTATTATTTCTTTGCCTTCTAATTTTTTCGCACTTAAGTTGTATGTTTCTTCTTTTAACTCCTCGCCTTCTTTCTCTGACTCATTATCAGATTCGTCAAATTCTGGAACAGTATAAGCGCAGTTTTGTTTTATTTCAGGCATATTGTATGTTCCCGAACAAGTGCCAATATTTGTGCAATTTCTGGTTTGCTCCCCGGATGGAAGGCATTCGCTCCAATTTGTGCAGTTCCATACATATGTGCAGCCCCCTTCATTTGTTATCCTAGTTGTTCCGCTTTCTGGTTCAGGTTCTGATGGGGGTTCGCTTGCAAAATTACCCATTATAAAGGCATCATCCTGGTAAAAGAAACTTGTATCAGCGAAAGCTGAAGGGATTAATAAAAATATAAGCAGGATTATTGTGTATTTCATTTTGTATTTTACCATTATTCATTAACAGCATTTATGTAATATGAACCAGCATTGGTTGTTACAACATAAGTATTCTCTGACTGAAATTGAATAATTAAATTTCTTTGATTAGTGTCTGCAATAATTGTGCAAGTGATTGTATTAATAACAGGGATATTAATATCAAGATTCATTTTAGTCATTCCAGTATTGTCAGAATCTGTGCCCACAAGAATATTATTAATTATCTGCGCCCCGGATTGTTCTTGTGTTTCAAAATGACAATGTCCAATAGGCCCGGACTCATCAAAAATTGCTCTATTTTGAATTGCAGTTCCATCATTAGAGGAACTTTGCGCCAAGAAAATCTTGATAATATTCATCTTACTCGGCACTAAAGAGATAGTAAATATGGTTGTGTAACCCGCATTTGTGGCGTTCAAATCACTTTCCAAATAAACAGGAGCAAGCCCGCTCCCTGCAGGAAGACCTGTCAATAAAGAACCATCTCCTTTGAAGTATTTAGCTGAAACGTTCTCGCTTGTTTCCATGTTTCCTGTTGCATCAATGTTTTGAACCCATAATTTTGTTATCCTGCTTGCCAAGCTTCCTAAAAAAGAAGAAAAAACCGTATCAT
>PEWF01000087.1:0-295 GCA_002779595.1 archaeon CG07_land_8_20_14_0_80_38_8
TCATTTACTGATTGAGGGGTTAAATCTATTTCTGCGTTAAAGAAACCGCTATCTGGTTGACTCTCATAATGAATAGGCACGGCCATGCTTATCCAACTGTATTGTCCGTTGCCCAAGTAATAAGTTTTGGACGCCCTGTTTCTTGCCGCTAACAACTCAACTGGGTCAGGGTCAAACTCGCCGTAAATTTGCCCGGAAACTTCTTTGTTCCAGGCTTTATTTTCCTGTAAGAAAACCGTTGGCAGAGCCATCGGCAGGGAAGCGGCCAAATCATTGTCTAATTTCGGTTCAACCC
>PEWF01000087.1:432-2361 GCA_002779595.1 archaeon CG07_land_8_20_14_0_80_38_8
AAAATTTACTAATTTGTCCAGGTCCAGTCTCCTCGGCGCCTGAGGAGTATTCTTTGCATACCCGAGAGCGATTAATCCCCTCACGCTGATATTAGGGTCTTCAACTTTCAGCACCCTTAATATTTTATCCTCATCATACGCTCCAACCCAGCTGGTGGCAAGCCCTAAACTCTCAGCTTCCAGCATCATGTTCATCATTGCCACGCTGCAATTCTGAACTGAGTAAGTGCTTTCGCCCCTGTCGCCGTAAAGCATTCTTAACTTGCTGTCATCGCTTGCAACAACTATTAATAAAGGCGCGTTTGTCAGCCAGTACTGCCCCAGGCATGCTTCTGCCAAATCCATTTTAATGCTTGCAACATTTACCACTATGAATCTCCAGTTCTGCACGTTCCCGCTTGAAGGGCTCCACCTTCCGGCTTCAAGAATTTTGAAAATTTTATTCTTTTCAACTTTCTGGATTTTAAAATCCCTGACGCTTCTTCTCTTTTTTATTACTTCAAGCAAATCCATAATTTATTTAATCAACACGAGATTTTAAATTATTTATGATGTTCAGCAAACTGGCAGAATTATTCAAAAAATTATCCGCAACTTCTAAACGCCTGGAAATGACTGATTACTTGGCTGATTTTCTGAAAAATACCAAGTGTGGGGATATTGGCTTCGTGGTATTATTAAGCATGGGCAAAATTTTTCCGAAGAATGAAGAGAAAGAATTGGGCATTGCAAACAGCATAATAATTGATGCTCTGGCAAGGGCGTCAGGAATTGACAAACAGGATGTTATGAAGAAGTGGCGGGAAACCGGTGACTTGGGCGAGACTGCAAAATTCTTAATCAGCAATAAGAAGCAGAGAACCCTTGCATCAGAGGATTTGAGCATGAACGTTTTAAAGGATGATTTGAGGAAGATTGCAAATATTACAGGCAAGGGAAGCGTTGACAAAAAATTAAGCATTATAAGCAAGCTGCTGAACTCTGCAAGCAGTGATGAAGCATTATACATTACGCGCATCATATTAGGGAATATGCGCACAGGCATTGGCAAGGGCACTGTAAGGGACGCGCTGGCAAAAGCCTTCAATGCTGACGCTAAAGATGTGGAGAAAGCTTACAATTTATGCACTGATTACTCATTAGTTGCCGAAGTTTTATGCAAGAATCCCAAGGATTTGAAGAATATTAATATTACATTGTTCACACCAATTAATGAAATGCTGTTCCAGAAAGTTGACAGCGCAAAGGAGGCTTTTGAAAAGGTTGGGAAGCCTGCAATTATTGAAATCAAGTATGACGGTATGAGAGCGCAGATTCATAAAAAAGGGAAAATTGTCAGGATTTTTACGAGGAACCTTGATGAAGTTACTAACCAATTTCCTGACGCAGTGGAATACGTTAATGATAATGTGAAATCTGATGAAATAATTTTTGAGTGCGAAATGGTAGGGTTCAACCCGAAAACTGACAAGCCCCTGCCTTTCCAGAAGCTCAGCAGGAGGGTGAAGAGAAAGTATGACATTAAAGGCATGGAAAAGGAGATTCCTGTTAAACTATTCTGCTTTGATTTGCTAATGCTGAAAGGCGAGTCTTACTTGAATAAGGATTTTGAAGTGAGGCATGACTTGCTTGCAAGCATTGTGAAGAATAGTGGACACATAATGATGGCTGAAGGCATTAAGACTAGCAGCGAGGCAGAGGCGGAGAAATTATTCAGGAAAGGGATTAAGGAGCAGGAAGGTGTGATGTTCAAGAATATTAAAGCCAAGTATAAGGCAGGAAGCAGGGTTGGCTACGGCGTAAAGCTCAAAAGCCACATGAAAGAACTGGACTTGGTAATTACTGAAGCGTATTACGGGAAGGGCAGGAGGAGCAAGTGGTTCGGGAGTTTCACGCTCTCATGCTATGATAAGGATAATGGCGAGTATT
>PEWF01000087.1:2560-5423 GCA_002779595.1 archaeon CG07_land_8_20_14_0_80_38_8
GAGGTTCAGGGATGACAAGAATCCTGACGAGGCAAATTCAATACAATACATAAAGAAAGAATTAATATGAATCAGCAGTTACCACTAAAGAAAAGTGAACAATGTTTTAAAATTAAAACAAGTTTGGATTATTAATGATTAAAGTAATTAAAGATTCTGAAATATTTGAAGAATTAAGAAAAACTGAGATGTATAATACTTTTACGCGTTCTGATCATAATGGAAAACTGGAACTTTTAAGTTACGTATTAAAAAATTACAAAGAATTCAGAAACAAACCTCCTTCAGACCATTTGGATTTTGGCCAGAAATTAATGAAAAGTGTTGGTTTGGAAAACGTGTGGGCAATGATAAGAAGTATAGAAACTGGAGGGGGTTACACGAACAGGTGGAGCACTGTTGAAGATGTGGTGAACGAGATTGAGAATGCCTTGAATGATGAGGAGTACAGGAACAGTGCAGGCAAAAAAATAGAAATAGACGAGTACTTGTACAATATGTACAAGGAGGAAGAGGGAAAAGAATTAATCTAAAAAAATTTATAATTGAGTTTTGGGCATTGCATAAATATTATCATGATGAGCGTAGTAAATAAAACTAATTTTGTTTTCGGATTTGCTGTAATTGAAAACCAGAACAAATGATTTTTTGATGTGAACACGTTTAAGGTGCTGCAAGGGTTTTTTTAAATTCTTATAATGATTTATGTCCGCACATTTTATAATTTCATCAATTTTTCTTATAATTTCTTCGTAAGCATCCTTGTCTTTTTTTGACAATTTTTTCAATATTTTTTGAAAAGCTGGTTTTATTTCAAAATTAGTCATTCTCTATCATTGCTCTTAGTTCCTGCACGTTTTTAAATTTAATTCCTTTCTCTTTCTCAATGCGCTTTATTGTATTAATAAATTCAGGTCTTAACTCTGGTTCTAACATATCCTCCCCGTATTCTATGACTACTTTTTCTATAGCTTCAGATTTATCTTTAAGATTAAATCTGGCTTTCACAATATTCAGTATTTGATTGGCATTTTCAGATATTTTTATCATAGCCTGCACCATGTATATCACCTCTATTCTATATGTATTTAACATATATATAAATGTTTTGCTGGAACTTTTCTCAAAATATACATCAGCGTTAGGTTAACAGAATCTTTTACAGAAAGATTTATAAGTGAATTTTTGTCATTTATGGGTAGTGAAAATTTTACGCAGAGGCATGACAAAAGTTGATAACTAATAATCCTGAACTAATAAACAAGTTAAGAAACACTTTCTCACTTAACCTTTACGAGGTTAAGATATGGCTGGCATTACTGTCCAAAGGCATCAGCACTGCAGGGGATTTGAGCGATACTGCAAATGTTCCGAGAAGCAGGACTTATGACGTATTGGAAGGTTTGGAGAAGAAAGGATTCGTGATTATGAAATTAACCAAGCCCATTAAGTACTTGGCTGTTGAGCCGGAGAACGTTATTGAAAACCATAAGAGAAGAATCCTGAACAGGGCTGAAGTTAAAGTCAAAAGCATTGAAAATTTCAGAGGCAGCAATTTAGTAAAGGAATTAACGCAATTGCACAGCAAAGGGATAAAATTTGTGGAGCCCACTGATTTAAGCGGAGTTATCAAGGGAAGGAATAATATTTACAATTACATGAATAATTTAATCAGGAATTCTGAGAGCCAGATTATAATCAGCACCAGCGTGAACGGCTTCATAAGGAAAATAAAAGCATTCAAGGAAGAACTGGAAAAGGCAGGGAAGAGAGGAGTTAATGTCAGGATAATAACGACTTTAAATGAAGAAGGCGAGAAATACCTGAACGAGATTAATAATGTCAGAGTTTTAAAATGCGACAATAATGTTTCAAGATTCTTAATAGTTGATGAAAAAGATGTTCTGTTCCTGCTAATGAATGATGAGGAAGTTCATCCAAGATATGATGTCGGCTTGTGGGTTAAAAGCGACGTGTTCGGCAAGAGCCTGAACAACATGTTCAATTATATGTGGGAAAAACTGAACTGAATTTGTAGCTTATCAGGCTTGAAAATTCTGACAACAAATTAGTATTAGTGTAATCCTCATAAGTTACTGCTGTAATGTTCAGGGCATTGCGCAGGTAATCATTGACTTCCTGCTTGCTTCCTAACTCGTCAACTAACCCTAATTCAAATCCCTGCTTCCCGCTGACTATTCTTCCGTCGCTGATTACATTAATGGCATTATTTGTTAAATTCCTGTGCTGGACTACGAAGCTAAGGAAATAATTAAATGAGTCATTAATTAATGTCATGAAAATTTCCTGCTCTTCACTCGTCATGTTCCTGTACATTGAACCCATATCCTTCATGTCACCGCTCACTAATTGGTTGTATTCTGCGCCGTATTTTGCCAGTGTCCCGCTGAATTCCAAGTAACTCATTGAAGCCCCAATGCTGCCAATGATTGACAAATTATCGCATATTACATAATCGCTTGCTGATGCTATCATGTAAGCGCCGCTCGCGCCTAACTCCCTTATCCAGGCAATCACTGGTTTTGAAGAATTCAAAACCTGGTTCGCGATTTCCTTGCTTGCAACGCTCATGCCCCCGCCGCTGTTTATGGACAAAACTATTGCTTCAACATTGGGATTATTCTCAGCATTAATTAATGATTCAATGATTGAATCGCTGGTCTGCCCTCCTGACAAGTAATCTGTCATGCTCACTATCTCGCTGTCTATTGTTATCACTGCCACGTTGCCTGAAGGTATGCCATACATTATTCCCAAAACTATTGACGAGCAGAATATGAGGATTATTACAAGGAAGAATAACAGGATTAGTTTTAACGCGTCATTCATAATTCATTCACTA
>PEWF01000120.1:0-263 GCA_002779595.1 archaeon CG07_land_8_20_14_0_80_38_8
CGGACCTAAAAATAGCCATATTGAAGCTATTCGCCAAGCTCAATCCTGCCGAATGCGTTTCCACGACCGCGCAACTCCTTGAGGAAGACGACTTTGAGTCCGGAGTTGAGTTGGCTAAGATGGTCAATGCCCTTGGCGACGAAGAAATTTTCTGCCAGCTAAAGGAGAGTCAGAAAGACCACAGCCATGTCATTGTCGAGATGGCCTTGGCGATGCATGAAGACAAGGATTCTACCGCGGCCTTGCTCGGACGCCTGTCCACC
>PEWF01000120.1:321-1138 GCA_002779595.1 archaeon CG07_land_8_20_14_0_80_38_8
TAGGCGCGTTAATCCTTTATTTCATCACCCTCGCTTACTTATTTGCGCAGACAGGGGAAGCTAGCAGTTATCTGCCTTTGGTTTTCTTATTCCGTTTATTAATCGCGATGAGCCCGATAATCTTGATAGAGGACGTGTTCAGGGAAATTTACAAGAACATTTACAATTTGGGTGAGAGCATTAAGAAGAATATCAAAAATAAAGAAGTGCATAAGACTTCCAACAAAATAGTCAAAGAAAGCAGGAAGAATATAAACCTTATTAAGGAATTTTTAATGTTTAAAATCCCGCTTGTTTACGTAATCCTTGTGGTGTGCATTACTATAATGATCACCCAGAATATAATATTCCTTGTTGGCTTGAATCCCAACAATTTGTTCTTCCTGACTTCTCCTGACACTATAAAGACTGAATTCTTTCAGGGTTTTCCTAACATTACCGGCACTGTCAGGACTATTGATTATTTGTGGCTTCCGACATTATTGTACACTAATGAGAATATGACTTTAACAGAGGGCAGTTTCAGGGAGAATAATAATATAAATCTAAATTTGGGTCTTGGCTCGTTCTACTGGACTAATGAGTCTTACGCTGAATTCGTGAACAGCAGTGATTTTAATTACGTGCTCATATGCGTACAGTGCAATCCTCCCACAAATGAGGGTGAAATACTTGATGGCAATTATCCTTTAGTGTGGAGCAATGATTATTACAAACTTTACTCAATAAGGGCTTTGTAGAAATCATTTGTTTTAGCCAGTTGAGTATTTTTTTTAGTGTGATGTTTAGGTTGTAGTTTAGGATTTTTAGTAGTGTT
>PEWF01000113.1 GCA_002779595.1 archaeon CG07_land_8_20_14_0_80_38_8
TGTGGCCGTGAGTTTTCTGGGTTGGCAGGTGAATCACGTTCTTATTCATGAAAATTTTAGGAATCTTATGAGTGCCCTGAAACAATTCATCCAATGCAAGCATTTCACCTTTCGGCTTGTAATTCACCCATTCCACACCAGTCAAAGGCGTGAAACGCAAACCATACTTTCCCAATACAGGAAGCCACTTATTCTGCTTAGCACCTTTCCAGGGATTAGTCACAACTGTCTTATTCTCAACAGGAATCAAATTCTCATAACCGTCATCAGTCAAAGTTTTAAGAACAGCATCCAATTGCCATGGAGGTGTTGAGCATGCTGGGTAAAACAAACTCCATGAAAGATTAAGCTTTAAAATAGTTTCATAACTTTTCTTAATCCATTTTTTATAACCAGCCAAGTGCATTAACTTCTTGTAATCATTCATGTACGTCTCAGGCGACGTTTTCAAAACTGAAACAACACTCTTTTTAGCCATTATTTTTTAATCAACTCATTTCCAGTAGCAGGACTTCTTAATCCTCGGTTCATGAATCATATTTTCCAGCTCATAATAAATTTTGCCGTTAAGTATGCTGTTCTTGTCAACAGTCAAGAAAGGCCACAATTTAGTATTATACAAAATTTGCGAGTGGGAGTCAATGCAGCAAGAGTAACCTATCATTGCCTGCTCCTCAATCCTGTTATCCTCATTAATCACGCAGTCACCGTCAATAATAGCCCTCGTAATCTTAACCTTATTATTAGTTTCAGAATTCTCAAACAATATTGAGCCTGCAATAATATTATTCTTCCCAATCTTCACATCCCTAAGCAAAGTAGTGTAAGGGCCGATAATAGAACCCTGTTTAATTTTCACATTCTTCCCAATAATGCACGGGCCGATAATAGTGACATTCTCATCAATATTAACACCCTTCTCAATAATGACTTTGCCAAGAATTTTAACATCCCGCCTTAACTTAACACCTTCATGAATTCTCCGCTTAATAGCATCCAAAGCGCGGTGGTTAATCTCCACGTAAGGCAGCGGGCTGCCAACATCACCCCAATAACCTGAGAATACGTGCCCGAAAATTTTCAATTTCCTCGCGAAATGAGCCCATAAATCACCCATATTATCAGGCTTCCTGCAAGCCTTCAACTCCTTCCGCACGTACTCCGGCAAATGCTTGCATAAAAAATTCTTACTCATAACGTAAATAAAAGTTGACGCGAGCATGCTCTTCGCCTCCTCAACCTTGGGCTTTTCCTGAAAAGAAACAATCCTGTCATTATCATCAATGACTCCAATACCAAAACTCGGAACCTTGGTAATATCACTTAATTCGAACAAAGCAATAGTGGCATCCGCTTTATTCTCCTCATGCATGCTTAACATTTCATTATAATCCAAACCCTGAGTGTAATTATCAGCGCCGAGCACGAAGTAATCATCAGCGCCGAACTTGTCAACAACGAATTTCAAAGCACCTATTGCCCCTAACTTGTCAGAATCGCACGCAGTATCCTCAAAAACGTAACTAATTTTTAATTCCAAATTTTTGGAATCAAGAAAATCCTTAACTTTTACCTGATTCTTGTTCAAAGAAATAATAACTTCACTAATGCCAATATTTTCCAATGAATCAATGATTGTCAGAATAGTGGTGGAATCACCAACCGGCAGAATGCACTTCGGAGTCCTTAACGTTAACGGCTGCAAACGCGTGCCGTAACCTCCTGCGAGGATAATAGCCCTCATAGTATTATAAGAAGAATATTACTCTTTTAAAAACTTCCCAATCTTGTCGCTAAAACGCTCAAATAACGTTTTTAAATCATTTTCATTGCTGGCTTCAACAGTTAACCTAATCACTGGCTCAGTATTGCTCGGACGCACAAGAACCCAATCAGTATTATTCAAAAAGAATTTCAAGCCGTCAAGAGTGTTAATCTCAAACTCTTTGCCCAATTCATCCTTAATCTTGTTAAAAATTTCAAACTTAACACTATGATTCTTGACATTAAACTTTGCATGCTTAATTGGAAACTTGGGCAAAGAATCAACCAAATCAGAAAATTTTGCACTATTCATTGACAAAATTTGTGCAAGCTTCGCGCATGACAATATTCCGTCGCTGAACGGGTAAAAATCATTAAAGTAGAAATGGCTGCTCACCTCGCCGCCGAACATTGCCTTATTCTCCAATAATCCGTGCTCAACATTCTTCATGCCAACAGCGCACCACACCAAGCTGCCGCCGCAGTCCTCAACAATTTTCTTCAACGCGCTGCTCGTGTCAACGCTCGCAACAATGTAAGCATTCTTATTATTTTTAAGAATCTCCCTTGCAAAAAACGTGCTCATTATGCCGCCATCCAATACCACTCCTTTGTCATCAATGAAAACGCTCCTGTCAGCGTCCCCGTCAAAAGCGCACCCGAAATCAGCCTTTGACTCAATAATCCTCTTCTGCAAATAAACAAGATTATCCTTCCTGGGCTCAGAATCCCTGTTAGGAAACTTCCCGTCAGGCTCAGCACTAACATTAACCACTTCACAGCCCAAAGATTCCATTACTTTCGCAGCAATTAAGCAGCTCGCGCCGTTCCCATGGTCCAAAACAACCTTAACTTTCCTCGCAAGTTTTATTCTTTTAACAATATTATCAGCATATTCACTTAAAGCATTATTATCATAACTTAAAGCTCCTAAATTGTGCAAATCCGCGCGGCTGAAATCCTTATTCAAATATTTCTCCTCAATCTTCCTCAAGCGCTTGTCATAAATTACTCCTAATTTGTCAAAAAATTTCAATCCATTAACATCAGGAGCTGTATGGCTGCCAGTGATTGTCACATTATCCAATTTATGGTTCAAACCATAATAATTAATTACAGGCGTTGGTGCAACTCCTATGTCAACAATGTCAAAACCAGCAGACAAGAAACCGCTGATGAATGCGTGCTTAATCGCAGGAGTGCTTAACCTGACATCGCCTCCAATGCATGCTTTCTGCCTAATCAAATCAGCGCAGCAAGCGCCAATCCTCACCGCGTCCTCAGGAAATAATTCCTCATTAAAAACTCCCCTAACATCATAAGCCTTGAACGCGTTCCTCATTTCACAGTCACGCTCTTCGCAAGATTCCTTGGCTGGTCAGGATTCAAATTCTTGGCAAGCGCCAAATAATAAGCCAATAATTGAATAGGAATTATCATCAAAACAGGATCAGCAATATCAGCGCCCGGAACTTTAATAAAAAAATCATACAATTCATTATTCCTTGAATCAATGCCAATCACGAAAGCGCCTCTTGCCTTAACTTCCATAATATTATTAACTAATAAATCATTAGTCCCGCGCGTATTCAATGCTATGACAGGCACACCATCTTGGATTAATGCCATAGTGCCATGCTTTAACTCCGCGCCTGCAAAACCTTCTGCGTGAATATAACTGACTTCTTTTATTTTAAGCGCTCCTTCCAAAGCAGAAGGGTAAGCCAAATCCCTCCCAATAAGAAACAAATCATTAACTCTTTTCAATTTTCCAGCCAATAATTTCAAATCATCATTAATATTATTTATTAAATCATTAACTTTTCCGGCAACATCAACCAATAATTTTTTTGCCTGCTTGAATTTATCAACTGCTGAATACGCCAACAAAGTCAAAACTGCCAATTGGGAAGTGTAGCTCTTAGTGGATAATACGCAAATTTCCGGACCTGCATTCATCATAATATTCAAACTGCACAATCTTGTTAATGTTGAACCCATCACGTTAACAATCGATAATGTTCTGCAGCCATGCTTTTTGGCAAAACTTACTGCATCAATAACATCGGCAGTCTCACCTGACTGGGAAACTGCAATAACCAAAGTATTGCTTGAAAGAAAGTGCTCATAATTCCTGAACTCAGAAGCAAGCAGGACATTAACATGCTTTTTGGCAATTTTTGAAAAAATATACGACGCTGACACGCACGCGTGATAAGATGTTCCGCAGCCAACCAAGAAAACCCCGCACGCTCCATTAATCAAATCAGTTGCTTCTCTGATTAATTCAATTGACTGCTCCGCTGCTTTTTTAATAGTATTGCCCTGTTCATTAATTTCTTTCAGCATAAAATGTTCATATTCCCCTTTCTTTGCCTGCTCAAAACTCCAATTAATAATATTAATCTTCTTAAAATTCTCCCTGCCAGTATTAAAATCATAAATATGATAATCATCACCCAGCACTGCAAATTCATCATCATCCAGGTAAACAACTTTATCAGTGCATTCTGAAAAAGCAGGAACATCTGAAGCCAGAAAAAATTCCCCAAAACCAATACCCAGCACTAACGGGCTGCCTCTTCTTGCACCAATAATAATACCATCATCCTCGCTCATAATAACAACAGCAAAACTGCCTTTAATTATTCTTAATGTTTTTTTCACCGCATCTTCAAAACTTTCACCATTGTCAATAAAATACTGGACATAATTAGGAATTACTTCAGTATCAGTTTGTGAAATAAAACAAAAACCCTTATTTTCCAGAAATTTCTTAATTTCCTGATAATTTTCAACAATCCCATTATGAACAACGCAAATTTTATTATTATTTGACAAATGAGGATGGGAATTAACATTATTAACTTCCCCAGTAGTCGCCCACCTCGTATGAGCAACGCCAATACTGCCTTCTAATTCTTCAAAAAATAATTCATTATTAACCTTATCAACATTACCTGCTCCTTTCTTCACAATTATACCAGACTCACCAAGCACTGCCATCCCAACAGAATCATAGCCCCTGTATTCTAATCTGCGGACAGAATCCAACAATATTTTACTTGCCTTCTTAAAACCCTTATACCCAACAATACCACACATAAGAATTAAAGAAAAAAATCAATCATTTTAAGGTTTTTTCAAAAAACAAAAAACAACTATTACAAAAAAAATCGTAAAGGCTATTCCCTGCAGAGTAAAATTATTTAACAAATCACTAACATTTAATAAATTAATCCCAGAACTTCCTTCAATTTCTTGTTCATTAATCCTTTCGTGTCCGCTTCCAAGTTCAAGCGAATTACTGGTTCAGTGTTTGACTCGCGCAGGTTAAACCACCATTCAGGATATTCAACTGTGACGCCGTCAATGCGGGAAATCTTCGCATCACTGTAATGCTCCTCAACGCGCTTAAGAACTGCGCGCGTGTCATGAACTTCTTTGTTAATCTCGCCTGACTGATAATACTTGTTAATGCCTTTGATTATTTCAGAAACAGGCTTCCTAATCTTTGCCAATAAAGACAAAATAAACATTAACGCGATTGCTGCGGAATCGCAGTAAAAATTATCCCTG
>PEWF01000014.1 GCA_002779595.1 archaeon CG07_land_8_20_14_0_80_38_8
TCATACATTAAGAAATCAGAAAGCAAAGATTACGTATCAAGAATAACAAACGATGAAATAAAAGAAGCAAGAAAGAAATTCAAACAATTACTGGAAAAAATTTAAGCAAAGACACCAAATATTTTTTTATTTTCCTATTTTGTATCTGAGTATTCCTGCTATGCCTGTCAGGTTCTGCAGATTCGTTCCGTGCTCTGTCTGAGAGGGTATGATGTGGATTTTCCCGCCCGCTTCTTCAACTGTTTGCATTAACTTGTCCAAACCCGCGTATTCGCCTTTCTCCTTCTTCCACTGGATGAACTCATCAGTGACTAATAATTCACTAACAGCGCCTGCAATTGCCGCACTCTTCACGTGGTTGTAGCCGTAAGTTGCCAAACCATTCCTGCCAATTAATTCCATTAATTTAGCCACCAATTTCACGTGCTCCGAGTAAACATTATCCTTCACAATCTTCTCAACCTCTCCATTCCTGATTAATTCATTAATCCCGCTCTTCCCGCCGTAACCAGTCTTCGAAAAAACGACTTTGTCCTTGATGTAATCATAATTTTTTATGCTCTCCTTTAAAGTGTCAGTTATCATGCTTGCCCCGCCGATTAACACTTTCTGCACCTGCTGCCTCTTAGCCACATCATTAATAGTTTCCAGCAATTTCCTGACAAAATCTTCTTTGTTCTTCTCAAAACTTTTCAATTCCTTCTTCCCGCCCAACTCCTCGCTCAAAGTGCCGGCATCCTCAACCCCGTACTCATGGTAATACGCGAATGAAGCATCACCGTAATCGCAGCCCACTAATAATACGTTGCTCGTTTTCCTGTCAGCGCTCCTGCCCAAATAATTCCTGTCACTCCTTGTCCACTCATCCTTGATTATTTTAACCTCATCATTCACGCCAATATTGAAAGAGTGGTAATCTCCTAATGGTATTCTTTCATCCTTTGATTCAGTGATAGTGCCGAGGATTTTCAGGATATTCGCAAAATTCTGGAATTCAACCTTTTCAGCACTGAGTTGCAAGTATAC
Source organism: archaeon CG07_land_8_20_14_0_80_38_8 (assembly GCA_002779595.1). Lineage (GTDB taxonomy): Archaea > Nanobdellota > Nanobdellia > Tiddalikarchaeales > Tiddalikarchaeaceae > CG07-land. The sequence goes on from PEWF01000014.1 coordinate 1,027, forward strand.
TCTCTTCCTGTCCCCTTCCTTCTCGTTAACGCTGACTTTCCTGAAAGTTACTCCCTCAACTTTGTCAGCTTTGCTAATAATTTTGCTCAAATACCACAAGTCATCCAAAGACTGGATTCTTAACTTCACGAATCCGTGCTTGTAATCTGATTTAATGATTTTCATTCCAATACCTCGAAGGAGTCAATCCTTCCGTCGCCTGACAAGTCCTGCCCTTCAACCACCCTGCTGAAATTCTTCCCGTGCTTGTAATCCTTTAAGACGTCCTTATTATTGCTTGTTAATGCCTTGATTGCTGTAAGCGTGCCTTTCTTCGTGATGCCCGCAAGCACTATAACTCTCTTGTTCTTGTCATGAGGGTTTTCTATTTTCTGGATTACTCCAATATTCGGGTTTGTGTACAATTTCTTCGTTTTAGAGCTTTTGAATCCTGTGCCAAAAGTTGCGCTCGGCGCTTCGCCTGCAAAATCCGCCAAAAACTTGACAGGCAAGTAATTGTTGAATTCGTAAGTTACCACGTTAACTCCGGGGCCTCCGATTAGTATGAAATTCTCATTATATTTCTCCCTTGCCTTCACGTTCACGTCCAAATCAATAAAGTGCTCATTGCTGAAATTTATGAAATTCCCCAAAAAGAATGAGACAATATTCGCGTAATGCCCGTCTTTTGCCCATGACTGCAAAGGGCCGTGCGCTTCAGGGCTTCCCACCACGATTAAGCCGTTAAAGGAGTCATTGTTGAATTCGCGGAAGAAGTCAAAAATTTTCGAGTTCATCAATTTATTATTCTTCAAAATTGTCTTCCCGTAATCCAAGGCCACTGCGAATACCGGGGATACTGGGGAGTAATATTTTGCGTTCGCGCCTTTGATTTCTTTCTCCATCACTACCTTGACAAGTTCGGCTTTGACTAATTTGTTGATGTGGTAGTAAATTTTCTGCTCATGAATGTTTAACTTCTTGGCTATCTGCAACGGGTACATTGGCTCCTTGCTGGTTAATTCAAGTATTTTCCAAGCAATTGGTGAAACTAATGCTTTCATCCTTTCAGGAGTATTGAACACTTTTGCCTTCTGCGCGTACTCCTTCTCTTCATCACTTGTTATTAACTCACGAACCATTATTAAAAAAATTATAATAGTTTTTGGTTTTTAAAGTTTTTCAAGGAAGAATTTTCATTATTTTATGCCAATTCTTGATTTTTAATGCATTTTCAGGGCTTATTATCTCTTTATTAAACATGTTTTTAAATAAAGAAATCGGTTTTTAATGGATTATGAAAGCTGTTATTCTCGCTGCAGGCGGAGGAAGCAGGCTGTGGCCAATTAGTGAAAATTCCCCAAAGCCTTTAGTCATGATTCTTGGCAAGTACTTTCTTGAATATCAGATTATGGAATTGTTAAGGTTAAACATTAAGGATGTTATTGTTGTGAAGAGCCCTAATTTTAAGGAGGATTTTGAGCAGTTCCAGAAAGAGATGAGCGAGAAGTACGGAGTTGTAGTGTCCTACGTTGTGCAGGATGAACCTTTGGGCACTGCTGACGCTTTCAACAGGGTTAGGAACGTTATTGATGAACCATTTATCGGCTTAATGGGTGATAATCATTATCAGGCGAATGACATGCAGAAATTAATCAACACTTTTAATGAGACTGGAAAGAGCGTAGTTGGGGGATTAGAGGTTAATAATCCTGAATCTTACGGAGTGATAAATCATGAAGGCAAGAAAGTTACAAGGATTGTTGAGAAGCCAAGGCATCCTAAAAGTAATCTGATTAATGCTGCTATTTACGTGTTCAAGCCGAACATTTTCGAATTGATTACTGATTTGCGCCCCCACACTAACGGCGAGATTTACATTACTGATGCTGTCAACAAATTAATCCAGGATGATGATTTGATTGTTGAAAGGATTGAGAACTGGTTTGATTTGGGAATGCCTTTCCAGATTCTGCCGTTGACTGAATTCTTCTTCGCGAATTACAAAAGGTATAATGACATGAGCAGGTATAAAGTGTTCAAGCCCGGAGTGTTCACTGCTGAGAACGTAGTAATCGGGCCTAACGTGGAATTCCGCCCAGGCAACGGCATGATAATTGTTGAGGAGAATACCAAGATTCTCGGCTCTTCCATAATTTTTGGCAACAATTACATTGGTGCTGGTTGCGAGATTTACAACAGCATATTAAGGGAGACGAGCGTATTATTGGGGAATAATAAGTTAAGTTTCAGCGAGTTAAAGAACAGCACGTTAGGTTACAACACTAACGCGCCACACTTCAATTACATCGGCGATTCTTACGTTGGCGACAACTGCAATTTCGGAGCAGGCACCAAGATTGCAAATGTCAGGCATGACAATAAGAATATTAAAATGTTCATAGAAAAGAAAGGAGTTTTGGTGGATACTAGCCTGAGGAAGCTGGGCATTTTCACTGGGAATAATGTGAAGTTCGGGATTAATTCCATCATAGGGCAGCCGGGCATATTGATTGGCTCTAACGTGCGCATCAAGCCTGGCGAGAGAGTGTTAAGGAACCGCGTCAGCTGCTGATTTCCAATTTTAATATTTGGCTTAGAATATTATCATCGCTTATTAAATTATTAGTTTCTCCCTCTTCAAATAATGAGTATTTGCTTAACTGCACTTCTGCAAAAGCATTAACCAATAAGTCAGCATAAATTACTTCTTCCTTAAATAATTTTTCCACAATATTGTTCGTTTTATCCAATACTTTAATGATTGTTTCAGTATTATTTTCGTATTCAAGCGCGTTTAATTCTTCAAGCACTTTTAACGCTTCAGGCACATTGTTGAAATCTTTCAATTGCGAATTAAAATATTTACCATAATTATTATTATGTATGAAGTATTGGCAAATGCTTACTTCCTCTCTCATTAGCTGTTCTTTTGCCTTATTTATTATGCTCATGAACGCTTATTCTAATAAATGTTCTTATTAATAAAAGTTTTTAATCGGCATTAATCGATAATTATAGATATTATACCTATTATGAAAAATAATATTGTGAATATTGGAGTGATTATGCCTCCGGGAGTTTCATAGTATTTTTTCCTGATAATTTTCCTGTGCTTTATCACAGCAAATGCAACAATGATTGCAAATAATCCTGAGAGTAACGCTCCTGTGAACGCCAAAGTGTTAATGAAATTGGGTGACGCGATGAGTATGAATATTAAAGGGGAAAACATCGCCAACAATGTGCTTTTGGTTTTGCCAATATTGTAATCATCAATGAGCATGTCTTTCAATAATAATCCGCTGATTATGTAGGAGCTTGTCATTGCAAGGAACGCGATAGTGTTGCCAATTATTCCTATTATTCCTGTCAGGCTTTCAGTGGCTATGTCTGCAATATTATTGCCGAATACTCCGAGCATTAACGTGCTGAATGCAAGAAAGAATATGAATGGTATGAACATTCCTATCACGCTCGTTTTTACCATCAAGTTTTTGTCGCCGTTAGTGATTTGCTCTATCTGAGTCATCACGTTGAATCCTCCGAAGCTGAAAATGATTACCCCTAAAGGTATGATTAAATTGCTTGTTTCAAAGCTGAACAAATTATCCGCATTAAAATTATTGCCTAATATTATTGTGAGGATGGCGAGGAATATTATTATTCCAATGCCCAAATATAATTCTGCTTTCTCTATTAATTTCAATCCCTTGTATACTATGAAGAATATTACTGCAAAATAAACCATCATAATCATGTTCTGGTTTATGCTCGTGTATTCTGACAGGATTGACGAGCATCCGAGCAGGTATGCCGTCATTGCGCCGAAACTGATTAGTGCAAAAATTATGCCTGATAGTAATCCAATCTTACTGCCCAAATATTTCCTGATTATTCCAGGCATTTGGTACTCTTTTTTCGTGTTAAGCGATAATTCCGTGGCGAATAAGCACATTATTAGCATGAAGAAAGCAACTATTACCATTATGAGCACGCCTGGTGCGTATCCTGATAGTGTTAATGCTTTTGGTATGCCAAGGAAGCCGGCACCCACCACTATCCCTACAAGAGTCGCTATTGATGCAAGAAGCATTCTCGTCTTGGCTTTCACAATTATTGAATCGGCGTTCAGGTTTTAAAAAGTTTTAAAAGCAAATAAAAAACATAATAAGAATGTTGCGCCTTGGTAGTCTAGCTCGGTCAAGGACTCCAGCCTCTCAAGCTGG
>PEWF01000055.1 GCA_002779595.1 archaeon CG07_land_8_20_14_0_80_38_8
GTAGCAAAAGATTATGACAATTTTGTTGATTACGCGAGCATAGAATTCAAAGAATTAATGCAATCTGTTAAAAGCAGTCCATGAAATGTCCGGGAATTCAAGATTAATGCCAACAGTTAATTTATCACCATTAGGATTGAACGGAAGATTGCTTGTCAATACTCTTACAATATTAGTCTTGCCTACCCCGCCTTCACCAACCAATATAATCTTATAAACTTTGCAGATTTTATCCTCCCTGACTATCCTGTCAGTGTATATCTTATTCTTCAAAAAATTGTAAACATTCAGCCTGTAAAGGCTGTCATCCCTGGTTGACGATTTAATAGTCGGGTAAACTTCAACACTGTCCAATTCCAGAATATCGCTTAATTCAGTAATTTTAACGTTACTATTCTTGTCTAATTTGTTAATTATTGGAATGATACCCCCTTTTATAGTGCAGTCTTTAAATTTTTCTTCGCAGTATTTTTTCAAATTATAAACCTGATTATCAATGTGTTCTGCACTGTAAACTGCAAGAACGTAATCAGCACCCTTAAGCATTCGAGGAAGTTCTTTTACAACATCAAACCTTCCCTGCCCTCCAAAGTCATAAAACATTAAATAATCATCATTTCTTGATTTGCTGTCTACGTAAACTTGGTTCATATTTTTCACCATAAAATATTATGTTTATAAATATTTCTATGCAATATTAACGTTTTTCTTAACGTATTTTCTCATCTTCTTCCCTGCCTTGTCCAAATCAGCTTTATTCTCCAAATAAATAATCCCTAATTTGTTGAAATGCTCCCTGTCCAAATACTTGTACTGCTTAGTGAATATTAACGCAGGATTATCAGGCAGTTTCTCGTACATCAATTTCTTAATCCTTTCCTTCTCTTTAGGAAATTCTAATTTTAAACCGCTTAATTCCTCCTGATTCTCTTTGAAAATTTCCACGCGCTCCTGCTTTTTCAATTCAGTTAATTCGTTCCCAAAATCTTTTAATTCCACATTCTTTTCAACATACCCTTTAATTATGTTAAAAAGGCTCTCTCTGTTGGGCAACTGCGTCTCCAATCTTTCATGCCTCCAGGAAAAATCAGCATAATCCCATGAAAAACTTTTTATAATTAAGTCCCTGTTCTTTTCCAAAGTGTAATAAAATTCATGCGTGAAAAAGAAATCCTTATCAAAGGCTTTCTTCCCAAACTGGAATTCGCCGCTAACTTTTGCCTTTGCTTCCTTAATCAAATCCTCTGGCACAAATTTTTTAGGTTTTACCCCAGTAAAACCAGTAACCTTATACTCCTTCAACTCCTTGGCAATCCCCTCCAATACTACTTCATAAACTTCCCTGAATTCTGCCAGGTTCAGAATATCATTTTCAAGCGCGATAACCTGCTTATTCCTGCTTTTAATGCGTTTTTTTAATTCTGCAAAATCAGTTTCATCTCCGAAATACAATTTCAAACCTTCTTCCTTAATCCTTGCCTCCTCTTCTTTCAGGAATTTTTCAAGATTCTGAATCCTCTCTTCAAAGTATAACACGTTTTCTTCATTTTTCAAATGCAGTATTTTCTCATTATATTCTGTCTTGTGTTTGTATAATTTCTTCAAATCCTCCTCTTTCAAGCCCCCGTATTTTGAACCGTATCTTGACTTCATAATCCTCTTATTTATCAAATAGCCTGCAATTAAGCTGATAACAGCGCTTGCCCCTATGCCGCAGAAAGTGCCGAATAATTGTTGCTGAACATCCAATTCTGCCAGTCTTGCAGTCAGCAATTCCCCTAAACTACTCTTATTGCTGAACATGCCGGACAAATCATTATAATCTTCATTGAATGAATCATAACTATTAGTCAAAGAATTATGATTGTCCCTCTTAGCCTCATAATCTGTCTTCTTATCCCATCCATCTTCCATTTCATTGCAGTCATCTTCAGAAAGTCTTGGGTCTCCCCTTACTCCATACGTTGGGTCATTAATCGGGTCAGTAACTTTGTCGCCATTAGGCATCAGGTAATAATCAGTGAAATTGTCACCATCCTCATCCACCCGAACAGCTCCGTTCTTTACCATGTAATCATCCAAACTGGCTAAATTATTGCCCCCTTCTGTGCCGTCAGCAATTAAACTCTTTGCAGCGACTTCTTCAGCTGCGGAATTTGAAACATTCTTTTCCAGCTCATCCTTGTATTCAGTGTAATCCTCTAATTTGTCGCCATTAACATTCTCCAAATTATTGCTGTCTAAATCATTGTTAATCTCATCCATCTTGCTGTCAATACTCTTGTCAGTGCTGCTTAATTCACTCTCCAAACCGCTGCGGTTCTTCATTAAATCATAAATTTTAATGCCTGTCCTTACCAGCCTGTAACCAGCGTAGGCAGAAACACCAAGTGGGATTACCTGCAGTACTGCTCTTCTCAGCAAAGTTTTCGGAGCCCTTTTAATTGAAGTTTTTAGCTGCTTCTTTGTTGCTTCTTTGCCGTTATTCCCTGTCTTCCTTAAATCAGCATCCTGCAATGTTATGTCAAAATAAATATCCTTCCTCTTTTGCTCTAATTTTTTCAGTTCATCAATCTCGCTCTTCCTGCCGACAACGTAAAAAGGAACAGTCATTGGCTTGTTCAAATAATCATCAACTCCTTCCGCGTTCTCCTTGCTGAATTGCTTTTGTTTCCTGCCTATCCACGCAGCGCTTAATGCTTCCTTATTTTCAAGAATTCTTTCCAAAGAAACCTCATCCTGTTCAGTTTCCGGGATAAAAATTATGCCAGACTTTTCAGCATCAGGAGGAAGCAAGTAAAAGCTTGCCCTTCTGCCTTTGTAATTAAATTTGACTTTTTCATATTTGCCCTGCAGTAATCCTTTGCTTTCCGCATACTCGTCAGCATTCAGGCGGAAAACAGCATCTTTCACAATTTCAGGGAATAAGAAATTGTCAACTTCCTCCCCTTTATAAACAAAAGTGCCTGAAGGCTGTCCATCTGATATTAATTCATTAATTCTTTCAAAACTTAAAAGTGATATTTTATTTGTTTTATTGCAAACCGCTGCCACATTATAGTTTTCTTTTTCTTCTGCTGATAGCTCATGCACGAAATCTGAAGTATTATATTTGTGCGTTTCATTGCAGAAAGGGCAGTGAACCTGTATTACATTGCTGAACTTTTCAAAGTTTTCAAAAACTTCTGCCATAAATATTTAAGTCAGTAAATTAATCAGTTATAAAAATATTAGGTATTATCACCCAGTAGTAACACTTTTAGGTGAGGAAAAATTATTTATAAGGGAAAACTTACTCTAATAAGAATAATCATGCGGAAGACATTACTGCTTTTTTTAATCACTTTATCACTTTCGGGCAGTTTCGCACTCCAGTGCGCCAAGGATTTGGCAGGGCAGACTGGAACGTGCATTAATGAAACTTATTACATGAGATTCACCGGAGTTTACGCTTATTACGGTTGCACTATTAATGTTGACAATACTTGGTGGTATTATGAGAACTGCACAGGAACAGTGAGCAGCGCGACTATTACAGCAGACAGCGGGGAAATCATTGCAGAAGCATGGAGCAATGATGCTGGCAAAGTCAGCGCGTGCAAAGGTTATGACTCGTGGATGTGCAATGTTTATCCATTATTCGGCTTCAAAACAGACACTACCTTGGCAGGCGTTGGTTACTGTGACAGCAGCGGGGAAACATGCGTGAAATGCGCTGAGAATAATACTCAATTGCAGTATTTCACGGGCAACGCTATTATTGATGCTAACGGCGATTACGAGTGCGAGAGCGGTTGCGGGGCGAGCACAGAATGCGACGAGGAAAATATTGGCTATAATATTGGAAACGCTGGGTGCAACGTGGAATGCTCATGGTTTAATTGCGGACTGTACAAGTGGAATAATCCTGACACTCCGTGCTACGAGTCATGCACTGACAATAGCGTCTGCTTCCTGCCTGCAGTGTGCGACTTAATCGGTGCTGACATTAACGAGTGCGTGAATGACATTACTCCCTCAATAGTAACTGCTTTGACTCCCCTGAATGATACAAGGTTTAATACTAACAATATTCCTTACTCGTTCTCAGTGAGTGATGACGCGGATTTAGTGCTGGCATGCAAGTATTCACTGAATAATGCCAATGTCAGCGTTGGCAGCGTGAATAACGGCGGCACTTATTCTAATAATATTATTCTCAGCACCCAGAACTGGTACAATTTAATTTATTACTGCCTTGATGATGCGGGGAATGAGGGGGTTTCTGATGCTTTGCATTTCCTGTTTGACCAGAATCCTGCAAATTATTATGATTTCAATGTTGAGGATATCACGCCAACTGTTGACAACACTTTAATTACAGGAGATTTGCTGAACATTAGCGCTTACTGGGTTGATAATTTTGATTTAAGCACTAGCGAATTATTTTATGATGACGGCACTCCTGGATGGCATTCTGCGGGCATTATTAACCATGAAAGCATTAGCAATATGAGCCTATTCATATTCAACACCTCTAGTTTTGGTGATACTAATTTAAAGTTCAAGATTAAAACTGTTGATTCCGCAGGTAATGAAGCTGAAACAACCCCTTTCAGCGTGTTCGTGAATAATCCAAGCAATGAAATCAGCATCACTTTGCGCGAATCCGGCGGGAATATTACTAATGTTCTTGAATTCCTCGGGAATGCGCAGGCAGTCAACAGCAGGAAGGCAGAGGATTCGGGAAGCACTGCTTTAATTGGCGATTTCAGGATTACTCATGAAGGCATTGGCACAACTATCCGCAATGTTTTCAGTTTGAATGAATCTTTGCCTGCAGGTATTTATATTAAAATCAGCGGAGGTAATAATCCTGCTAGTGCTGTGATTTTGACTACGTCTCCGCAGGTTATGAGTTTCTGCAATAGCATGGTTCCTGATGATACTTGTGATGTGTGGGTTTGGATGCAATTGGATGAGGCAGTGCCTCCAGTAATTGAATTGAACAATATTATAATTGAATCCGAAACTATTTAAAAGAATAAAAGTGATAAAAGTATGAACAACATGAACAAAAAAACAAATATACTATTATTGGCATTACTTTGCTTAAATCTCGGATTCAGCAGTAATAGTTCATGTATAATTACTCCAGACAGTTCCACATGGCACTGCAGCAATAACAGTCCGGGAGTTGCAATAACACCCGGAGAAACAGGAAATTTAACGTTCTACTGCTGTTATACTAGTTCTGGATTAACGGGAAATGAAGAATATTCACTAAATA
>PEWF01000081.1 GCA_002779595.1 archaeon CG07_land_8_20_14_0_80_38_8
TCCAGACCAATTACTTAAATCTCTAGCATTGCTTATCCATCCTTGTTGGAATAATGAGTTGTATAATTGTTGTATGTGTGTTTTTATTTGTTCTGGTTTTATCATGTGTCTGAATCCTTTGCTTTCAATGCTGTCTTCGCATCCGAATAAGAAGTTAGTGAGGTGAGTGTTGGCTCTTAATAAATTATTCTCATACAATGGGTCATTCTCATCTAAGTAATCATAATTTTCTAGCAATGATTCTAATCTTAAGTTTACTGCTTTCTTATTATTTCCGTGAGTTGTTAACCTGTTTATTAACTGCTGGTATAATTTGTTGTCGAATAATTCAAAGGGGGAGTCCAGTCCTATTGCCTGGTCTGTTAAGTAATTATTGATGAAGAGTATTGCAGAGTCAATATTTGCTGTCATTTTCACTTCATCACTGATTCGTGAATAATCACTGCCGTCAAGTAGTACTGCTTTGTGAATGCAGTGAGGCAGTTTATTCAGAACCTTAGACTCATTATTGTTGTGGTTGTGCTCGTAAGCGTACACGTCAAAATAGTCCTGGTCAACTGAGATGGCAAATCCAACCTCATTATTGGAAGCTTCATCAAACAAACCAAGCACTGGACAGAGTATGTATTCAATCCCTTCAATCATCTTAGGACGAACCATTAAATACTTAGCATCACCACCAGCGCTATTATTAATTAAAGTCTTAACCCAAATATTATCAGAGTACTTGCTAATAATCTCGCTTAACACATCCTTATTTAATGCTTGATTTAATACTTCACGAGCAATCATAACAAAATTAAAAAGAAAAAAACCATCTTATAAATGTTACTGCCAATAAATTATAAAACGCCAGGGACAGGCACACCCTTTTTGGTTGCACTCCAAGACGAAATTAGCTGTTCTTAGCCCTATAAGAAAGTAGTGGGCATTGATAGAATAAAAAATTTTTAATTACCATGAAAACGCAACATATTCTGGATTAAACTGATAATATCTATGATAATCTGCAATTATATATTTTGCAACTTTCTTCATTTTCTCAGTTACTGCTTTCTGTG
>PEWF01000061.1 GCA_002779595.1 archaeon CG07_land_8_20_14_0_80_38_8
CATCATGATAAGTGCTTAAACCTTTGCTGTTCAAATTTTTTGACTCATTAATTACTGCTTCAAGATTTTTTTCATCATCAGGAAGCAATATTAAAACATTATTCATTGCAGAAAATTAATTATTATTTCTCTTTTAAATTCTTTGCGGGACTATTTTACGCTGATAACATGCACAGGGCACTGCTCTTCAGCAGTTTTCACGCATTTAATGGATTCAGGAACCTCTCCCTTGTCAGCAGCATTTTTAATCCTGTAATCCTTCCTTATCTGGCTGTGAGTGTCCTCCTTGTTCTGCTCAAAAACTTTAGGGCAAACACTCCAGCAATTCCCGCAGCTTATGCACCCGCTTCTCTTTATGCTTACTTTAACCATGAATATAATTAATGCTCTTTATTTTTTTAAAGCTGGCGCTGTAATTTCTTGCTTTCAGAGATTAAAAATTTCAAGAATTTTTTTTATCTCTTCTTCTTGGGTTTCTTGTACTTCATCCAATTCTTAGGGACTTTGCTTACTTTTGCAATAATGTCAAAAACTATTTTTCTAATTTGTCCTGACTTGACAACTTTATTTCTGGCAATTTTTCTGCTGACCATTTTTGCAATTGTCTCCGCAATTGGTGCAGGCATGCCCGCTTTCTTGCACGCGCGTGCAACTTTTGCAGCCCTGAAACCCTCTAAGGATTTATCCTTTTTCAAAACTTTAACCATGAAAAAAAGCAGGCACGCGTTTATTATAAAAATTTCTAAAGAAAAAAAAGAGTTATAAATTGTTAAAAACTCCTTTTCTTTTAAGTAATGAACAATAATTATGCATGCAATTCTGCAGGGAGGAAGATGATATCCATGTTTCCTTTAGCAAAGCAGAATGAAACTATTAGCTCTGTTCTGGCAAGGATTCGCAGAAAAGGTTCAGAACTTAAAACTGTCAGTTACGTTTATGTTATTAACAGTGAAGGCAAGCTTGAAGGAGTTGTTGCCATTAAAAAAATTCTTTCCTCTGATAAGAAAACAAAAATTAAAGATATTATGATTAAAAGCTTCATTTCAGTATCCCCTGAAACTAGTTGCGAGAAAACTGCAGATTTGGCAATTAAGCACAATATTAAGGCAGTTCCGGTTGTTAAAAAAGGAAAATTATTAGGAGTAGTGAATACTGATGCAATATTAACCACGCTCAACAATGCTTTAAGGGATGATGTGATACACTTTGCAGGCATCCACAAATCATACCTGAATTATGAAAACACGCTGAAAGTGCCTTTTTTTGAAGGAGTAATGCACCGCCTGCCATGGCTATTAATAGGGCTTGCAGGAATAACAATTACAGCATTTTTCATCAGCACTTTTGAGGAACTGCTTCAGGAGCACATCCTTATCGCGTTCTTCATACCTGCCATTGTTTACATGAGCGGAGCCCTTGGAGCCCAGCACCAAACCCTTTTCGTAAGGGATATTGCAGTTTTGGGCAAAGAGCTTGACATAAAACACTATTTTTTGAAAGTAATGAGCATAGGATTAACTCTTGGAATAATTATTGGCTCATTAGTGTTTTTAATAATTTCATTAATTTGGAATGACTTTTTCATTGCCTGCGTAATCGGAATTTCCATGATGATAACTTTTATAGTGAGCAGTTTCACTTCCCTGACTATTACTTATCTTATTAATAAATCCAGAACAGACCCTGCGCTCGGAAGCGGGCCTTTTGCAACAATAATATCAGACGTTTCATCGGTAATAATTTACTTCATAGTAGTATCTTCGCTTTTAAGCATAATATAATAATTTTTATAATAAACAAACAGCACTATCTGAAGTTTACATTTTCAGGGAAGCCACCCAGTCATCAGCTCTGCACAGGAAAGAACAATAACTTTTTTTAATTAAAAAATTCTGCAAATTATTATGAATGCAGTTATTGGATTAACAGGTTATTCAGGGGCAGGAAAAGGCAGTTTTTATGATTCAATTAGGGATTATAATATTCCAAGAATCATCACAGGAGATATTACGCGCGAAGAAGTCAAAAAAAGAGGTTACGCGTTGAATGCAAAAAATCTTGCAGTAGTGGCGAATTCAATTGCAAAAAAGTACGGAAGTTACATGAATTTCATAAAAAAGAATGTTCAGGATATCCTTGTCAAACATGATTTATTGGTGATTGACTGCTTAAAACAATGGAGTGATTATCCCGCACTGCTGAATTACTGCAGTAATGTAATATTAGTCGCAATTGATGCAGGCATGATTAACAGGTATGAAAGGATGAATGAGAGAAGGAGGGGTGGAGACCCTGCCTCTTTGAAGGCTTTCCTTAAACTGGACGAGAATGAAACACTAAGGGGTGTCGGCGAATTGGTGTCATTAAGCGATTGCGTGATTAGCAATAACGGCACAAAGGAAGATTTAAGGAATAAATCAGTCAAATTTCTGGAATCAATTATTTGTTCTTTCTGAACAATTTAAGAATCTCTTTCACCGACAATACAATAATGCACACTATTAGTATGAAAATTAACTGCGCGCCTGAAAGCATTTCCAGTTTTAACTGCGCGCTTACAGTTCCTGACAAATTAATCAGGGCAAGGAATCCGACAACTGCCAGAGCCCACAAATTCATGACTTTATTAGTGAAAAAACCAAGAGTGAATAATGATTCATTATCAGAGCGGGATAGGAATGCGAGAATTATGTGCCCCATAATCCACGCGTTAAAGGCAAAACTTCTGGCTTCCAATTCAGGAAATTCAGTGAATAACGCGTAAATGTAGGATATCATTACTGCAAGGAACAACAGAATGCCGGAGAATAACACGTTGGTTATCATTTTCTTGTCAATAAAACTTCCCTTCTTCACAGGCTTTTCAGTGTAAATTTTTTTCTCAGCAGGCTCTGCAACGAATCCAGCACTGGCAGCCAAGTCCATGAATAATTCAAGTATGATTATCTGTATTGGCGCGAAAGGCAGTGGAATGTTAAGAATAACAGGCAGCAAGAACACGAGAATCAGGGCAGTTTTTACGGACAAATAATACTTCACCCCTTTTTTAAGGTTGGAGTAGAACTTCCTGCCCTCAAACAAGGCATTGCTTATTGTCACGTAATTATCATCAGCTAATACCACGTCAGCGGCTTCCTTTGCAGCATCAGTTCCTTTAATGCCCATGGCTATTCCAATATCAGCACCTTTAAGCGCCAGGGAATCGTTCACTCCGTCGCCAGTGACTGCAACGACTTCACCATTCGCGTGCAAAGCCTTCACTAACGAGTATTTATGCTCGGGGCTGGTTCTTGCAAAAACGCTTACATCTTTTACAATCTGCCTTAATTCATTGTCTGATAATTTGTCCAAATCCTCTCCAGTCAATACTTTTGCAGTATTAATCCCGACTTTTCCTGCTATGAATTTTGCAGTATCAGGATGGTCTCCTGTAACCATTATAGTCCTCACTCCTGCTTTGCGCGCCAATTCAATAGTTTCCTTAACACCTTTCCTCGGAGAATCCTCCAATGATAATAATCCCAAGAATTTCATTCCCTTCTCCAACACCTTAAAATCATTGTCCCTCATTGATGGCTTGATTTTTTTCACAGCAACCCCGATAACCCTTCTGCCTTTCCCAGCCTCCTCATACAGTATTTTCTTGACATTATTGCCATGAGACGCGCACATTTTCAGGATTTCCTCAGGCGCGCCAACACTGACAATTTTATCATTAAACATTATTGTCTTCGTTTTCCTGCCATTGCCGAAAACCCTTTCCCTTAAAATATTATTATCTTCATTTTTTAACCCTGATTCTTCAAACTTTTTCCTTACAGCATCATCAGTAGGGGACAAGGAGGATTCAGTAAGCGCTGAATGCGCTGTTCTGACAATTAATTCTTCGTCCTTCTCAGGGTAAACGGACACTATTTTCATCTTATTTTCAGTAATAGTGCCTGTCTTGTCAGTGAGTATGACTGTGGCGTCGCCCAAAACTTCTGCTGCCTTGACTTTCTTGACAAGGAAATTCTTGCTGGACAAATCATAAGCGCCAAGTCCAAGTATCATTGTTATAATAATGGGCAGTTCCTCAGGTATTACTGCAAATGCCAATGCCAATCCTGTGAGAATCATTTCCTTAACATCCCCTCCCCTCAACAGCCCGAGCAAAGGGATAGTGATGCTGAATAATAATGCAGCCCACACTAATTTTTTTGCAAGGGATTTCATTGACAATTGCAAAGGACTCTTCGGCGGCTTTATTGCCTCTGCCATTAATGAAATCTTCCCAATGCGCGTGCTGAAACCTGTTGAAGCAACAATTGCTCTGCCTTCCCCTCCTGTTACAAGAGTGCCTGCATAAACCAAATCATTTTCTTTCTTCTCTGCAGGATTCGATTCGCCAGTAAGTGATGACTCGTCAACGCTTAGACTGAAAGATGAGATTATTTTGGCATCAGCAGGGATTCTCGTGCCAGCAGATAATATGATTAAGTCGCCGGGAACTATTTCCTCACTCTTAACGTTGACAATTTTATTGTCCCTGTAAACTTTACTCACAGGGGATGCAATCTCTGACAATGCGGATATTGCTTTTTTTGCCCTGTACTCGTTCCACACTTCAACAAATACTAATACTGCAATGACTGCAAAAATAGTCAAAGCATCCTCTAATTTGCCCCAGAAAGAATAAACCACACCCACAAATAAGAGCAGGAGTATCATTGGCTCGGTGATTTCCTCCTTGACAATGCCCAAGAACTTCACCTCATAGGGCTTCTTCAAACGGTTCAAACCCTGCTCTTTTAATCTCTTCTCAGCTTCAATATTGGTTAAACCAGGATTCATGAAATGATTAGCAAGCATTAAGAGTTTAAAAAATTAAATACTTTTTTTTCGTTAGGCATGATTTCCCGTTGCCAGTAATCCTACTATTCATTATACTATTCAAAAGCACAAAACTCTTAGGAGAAACAATGAAAAAAATACAAACAATAGAAAAATGGACAAGAACAATAACAGGAATACTATTCATGCTGACAGGCATTTATTACATAATAAGAGTGCTCATATAAAAAAATTATCTTTAAGAAGATTTTAAAAAATTAATAGTTCACCATATAAACAATCAGAACTGGCGTAATACTAAAGTAGTAGCGCCAGGGACAGGCACA
>PEWF01000017.1 GCA_002779595.1 archaeon CG07_land_8_20_14_0_80_38_8
TCAGTAATTGCGCACTCTTCAATGACCTGCTCCTTTTCCCGTTCAGCGCGTCAAAGCAGTCCTTCACAAAATTTTTCTGGTAATTCCACGCGCGGTTAGTGAAAGTTCCTCCCATAATTATTAGCTCTGCTTTGCTTGGTGTCTGGCCGAGAATGTAATACTGCTTAATCCTGCTCCTCACCTGCCTGAAAGCGTCATACTTGAACATTCTGCCCCTTAATGCTGCAGGCTCCTCGCCAGTGTATGACTGCGGTGTCATGAACTCCACCCCTCCAGGGCAGAACACGCATTTTCCGTGAGGGCATTTTGCAGGGCTTGTCATGACAGCAATAACGCTGACACCGCTCAAGCTCCTGCTAGGCTTGCGGGAGAACACCCTTAACTTGCTCTTCCTGTAAAGTTCAGAATCATTAATTAATGGGATGCTGAACTCCTTGCTGACTAATCTTTTAATATTATACGCTTCATTTTTAGTATTAATATTTTCATTACTCACTCTCCTGATGATTTCATCTGCTGCCTTTTCGGAAACTTTATTATTTGCCATAATATTAATCAATGAACAATGGTGAATTATAAAATTGTTCTGCCAAGAAAAGAATTCCACGTAATTGCAAGCGTGAGGAAAAGAATTCTTGCATTCCTGATTGATTTTATGATTTTCTTCTTTTTCATAATGACTCCTTTTCTGTCAATTTATTACGTAACCAGCGGAGTGCCTGTTGACAAAATAACAATTGATGCATTAATGAATAATTTAACCCTTTTCAGGATTGCAAGAATAGGCGATTTTGCAACTTATGCAATATTCTTCTTCTACTTAGTGAGCTCTGAAGCCCTGACAGGCTCAACTGTTGGGAAGAAATTAATCGGCTTGTCAGTAATAAATAATTCAGGCAGGAAACCTTCACTTTTTCAGCTGATTGTCAGGAATTTAAGCAAGAGCTTAATAGTTACGATGCTGCCTTTTGATGCAATGCTTATGTTCTTTGATTCAAGGCACAGGCGCCTGCTTGATTACGTTTCCAGCACAATGGTTGTGGAAAACAGGAAAAGAATAAAAAGATTCCCG
>PEWF01000050.1 GCA_002779595.1 archaeon CG07_land_8_20_14_0_80_38_8
TTGTAGTAAGCGTGCCTTAATTCTCCGACTCTTACTGCTATTTCCATGCTCACAGGTATTAGTTCGCCTGTCCATGAAGGAACTGCTCCTGAGAATGAGCGCGCCCTTCCAACATTGACGGTGTCGTCTTTTATTTCCAGCACGTCCCACGGCTCACCCCTCATAATGATGGTGGCTCCGGGGTTGCAGTACTGCACAACGAATGATTCATTAAGTGTTCCTATTTTCGAATTAGTTTCAACATTGACTATTTTATAATTCTTGATGTCAGGAATGGTTGAAACGTTTTCAAAATAATAATAAAATGATTTGTTGGCTGGCAGTATTTTCCCGTCCTTTAAGTGCACATATCTTAATTCTTCAAGGAATTTCAGGAAATCATTGAATTCTTTCTCGCTAAGGTTAAAGCAGTAACTTTTGTTAATGCTGTCCAATAATTCTTTACTGCTGATTCCTGGCTCGTCTTTCAGGAAGCCTATAATCTGGTGCGCCAGGACGTCCATTGCGTTGAATGGAATTGACGGCTTTTCAAGGAATTCCTCCTTCATTAATTCAATTATTGCTTTTGATTCCAGATAATCGTCATCATTCAGTGTGTAAATTTTTCCCCTGCTCTTTTTGTAATACGCGTGCCCGCTCCTGCCCACTCTCTGGACTAATTTGTTAACCTGCCTCGGGCTCATGAACTGAATCACTAAGTCAATGCTTCCAACGTCTATCCCTAATTCCATTGAACTAGTGCTGATTAACGCTTTTAATCTGCCGTCTCTTAATTCGTCCTCCATTTTAATCCTCTGGTTCCTGCTGAGCGATGAATGGTGCAGCCCTATTTTCAGGTCAGGGAATGCTCTTTTCATGGAGAATGATAATATTTCTGCCTGCTGCCTCGTATTCACGAATATTATGATTCTTTCAGCTTTTTCCAAATCATTCCTGATATTGTTAATCACGAATGCGAGTTTTGATGAAATGCTTAATTTTTTGCCCAATAACCTGCTTTCATCGTCTTTTTTGTATTTCACAATTTCCACCTGCGATTCTTTGGGCTCGCTCACGCTGATTAATTCGCATGCCCTGTCACCGCATAAGAATTTCCCGACTTCATTCATCTCGCTGATTGTCGCGCTGATTCCTATTCTTGAAAAATTCGCAAAACGGTTTAACCTTTCAAGCCCGAGCATTAACTGCACCCCCCTCTTGGATGACACTAACTCGTGGATTTCGTCCACTACAACGTGCTCTAATGATTCAAGATTCTTCCTCATGCGCTTGCTGAGCATCATTGACTGCAGCGATTCAGGAGTCGTGATTAAAATGTTCGGCGGATTCTTGACTTGTTTGGCGCGGCTGTAACTAGTGGTGTCGCCGTGCCTTATGCTAATAGTCAAGCCTAAGTGCTCTGCAAATTCGAAAACTCTTTTGAAAATGTCCCTGTTCAGGCTCTTCGTTGGAGCCACGTACAAGATTTTCAAACCTTTATAATCACTTTTAAGTATTTTTTCAAATAATGGGATAATGACTGCGAGCGTTTTGCCGTATCCTGTGGGTGCTGTGATTAAAACGTTTTTTCCGTCCATTACAGGCTTTAATGATTTCTTCTGCACGTTGGTTAATTCAAGTATATTGTTTGCTTTAAGCCACTTTTTAATCTCTTCCCGAATCACAACCAAAGTATAGTCTTTTTTCTAATTTTAAACTTTTACTATTAAATTTTTAAAACACCCATTAATTAGTAATTAGTATGGAAAAACTTCTGAAACAAGTGCTGAAAACTGTTAAGCCTTCAAAGAAAGAAGTAATTGCGCTGGAAAAAGTCAGCTCCTGCATTACCAAGAAATTAAAGGGAATTGCAAAAAAATTAAATGTTAATTCTGAAATTGTCATTGGCGGAAGCGCGAGCAGGGGCACGTGGATGAGCGGGAACCATGATTTGGATTTTTTCATGCGCTTCAAGAGCGAGGATGAAATCAGGAAGCATTACAGGAAAATTGTCACCAACTGTTTCAAAGGTTACAAACTGCGACTGGTTCATGGAACAAGGGATTATTACAAGTTTGACTATGATGGGTTTGATGTTGAAATAGTCCCTTCAGTAAAGTATGGCTCCCCTGAAAAGGCGGGGAATTCTGCGGATATTAGTTATTTTCACATAAATTATCTGAAAAAGAAGTTTGATAATAATCCTAAACTCAGGAATGAAGTGTTATTGTTAAAACAATTTTTGAAAGCAAATGATGTTTACGGCGCGGAGAGTGCGAGAAGGGGATTCAGCGGGTATGTCAGCGAATTGTTAATAATTTTTTGCAGGAGCTTTAAGAAGTTAGCAGAAATTTTTGAGAGCGCCAAGCCAAAAATTGTTATTGACATTGAAAAGCATTACAGGAATGGAGAGGAAGTTCTGGATAAACTGGACAAGAGCAAGACTGCAGGCCCTTTAATAATCGTTGACCCTTTATTGCCTGATAGGAATGCAAGCGCAGGCGTTTCATACGAAGCGTTCAGCGAATTCATGTTCAGGTTAAGGTATTTTTTAATGGAGCCCATGATTAAATTGTTCAACCCAAGGGGTTTGAATGCGAAACTAGTGGAGGAGAGAAGCGGGCGCAGGGGCACTAAACTTGTCAGTTTCAGGATTAAGGAGGGTTTGCATTCTGATTTTGACGTGACAAAAGCCAAATTGTTAAGGAAGGTTAGGCAATTAGTTAATGAATTGGACAATGAAGGATGGAGCGTTTATTCTTACGGAGTGACTGATGACAGGAAAGTTTTCATTGAGTTTGAATCTTTAAGCGTGAGCAGGGCAAAGAAGCATTACGGCCCTTTCGTGTGGGCTGAGAAGAAACATTTTGAGCAATTCTTTGAAAAGTGGAAGAATAATGAGTTGGGCAAGCCCTACGTGTTCAGGAATAAATTAGTGGTTGATGTTTACAGGAAGCAGGATTTGGATAAGGAGATTAAAAATTACTTAAAGGATTATTTATGTTAAAGCGCGAATTCAGGAAAAGTTATACTGAAAGGTTTGGCGAGGATTTTGTTGAAAAATTTGTTTCAAAAATTAATGAGCCTTACCCGCAGTATTTAAGGGTTAATACCCTGAAGATTAAAGTGGATGATTTAATTCAGGGGCTGGAAAAGAAAGGTTTCATTTTTAAGAAAATTGAAGGTTTAAATTACGGGTTCAGAGTGGTTAATGAACCTTTTAGCATTAGTTCAACTGAGGAATACTTGCTGGGCTATTTTTATCTGCAGGACAAGTCAAGCATGTTATGCGTTGAGGAATTAAACCCTAAGAGTTCTGAATTAGTGCTGGACTGCTGCAGCGCTCCCGGGGGGAAAACTTCGCACATTGCGCAGTTAATGAATAATGAGGGAGTGATTATTGCACTGGATGACAAGAGCGAAAGGTTAAAGTCGCAGTTGTTCAATTTGCAGAGATTAGGAGTCAAGAATGCTACAACTTTCAAGATTAATGCTTTAAGAGTGAACAGTCTTGGATTATTGTTTGACAAAATATTACTGGACGCTCCCTGCAGTGCGAGCGGGACTGTGTGGCGGAAGAAGAAGCGTTTGAAAATGGTTAACAAGCATGAAGTCTTGAAGTCAGCGGAGTTGCAGAAAGAACTGCTTAGAAAGTGTTCAAAAGTCCTGAAGCCTGATGGTTTAATGGTTTATTCCACCTGCAGTATTGAAAAGGAGGAGAATGAGGATAATGTCATATTCGCAGCTGAAGAATTAGGTTTGAAAATTGTTAAGACTAAGTATTTGTTCCCGCACACTGATAACACTATTGGCTTCTTTTACGCGGTGATGAAAAAATGATTAATAATTTGAGCGCAAAGTTTGAGAAGGATTTCGGGGCTGCGCCGATTATTCCGGAGAATCATGTAATTCTCGGGAAGTCATTGTTTGAAATTAGCAGGGAATTAAAAAATATGGAATTCAGATTTAAGCCTTTGGCAGAAGGTTTACTACTGGCAAGGGGTGCGAATCCGTGCGCGAGATTACTGGAACTGAATAAGACTAAATTGAGAAATGTTATTGTCCTGAATGAGAAGAGCGCTTTCCTTTTCACTTGCAGCAGGAAAGTGATGAAGAAGGGGATAGTTAAGAAGAAGGGCAACGGCCCGGTTTACGCTGCAATGAATGAGAAGGGTGAAATTTTGGGGATTATTGAATACCGGGACAATATTTACAGCAATAAAGTCAACATTGGTTACTATTTCGAGGAAAATAAGATGGATGAAGTGATATTTTGAAGCTCGTATTATTAAGCGATATTCATGGTAATCTGAAGAAGTGCAGATTAGCTGTTAAAATGGCAAATAGGAATAATGCAAGCATTATTGTTGCCGGCGACTTGATGAATTGGGAGTTAAAGCATCCTGACACTAATTTTAAAAAACAATTAAATATTTTGTCAAAGTGCAGGAAAAAGGCGTACATTATTCCAGGAAGCCATGAGGAAGGAAAATTGTATAAATGGATTGGGAGCCATAAATTAAGCAAGTATGATAATCTTGTTGATTTGAACAGGAAAATAATTGATTTGAAAACCCATTACTTAATTGGTTATGGCGGGAGCAGTGTAATAGAAGACAGTATAATAAGTAAATCTTATTACCGAAGTATTCCAGAAGATGATGAATTAATGCTGAACCAATTGTTAAGCATAAAGGGAAAGCCTGTTATTTTCGTGTCGCATGACCCTCCTTATTCTTATCTTGATACTGCAATATTCAGGAAATTAAAACTGAAAAATAAGAAATTATTAGGAATAGAGCCCGCGGAGAAGGTAAAGAAAGGCGCGATAGAAAAAAGTGTTGGGCAGAAAGTGCTGAAAAAATTGGCTGAGAAGCATAAACCTTTATTGTATTTGTTCGGCCACATTCATGAAAGTGCTGGTTATGAAGAATTAATAACTCATAAAGCAGTGAAGGTTTCGAAGCACTTATTGATTAATGCAGGGATTGAAAATGTTTACTTGGCTGATGTTAATAAGAATTGGGTTAAA
>PEWF01000026.1:0-371 GCA_002779595.1 archaeon CG07_land_8_20_14_0_80_38_8
AAATCTGGATAATTCCAAAGAAGCATTCTCCTGTCTTTGCAAGAATCAATGATAAGGAAATTAATGATTTTGCATTAATATTAAGAGGAGTCATTGGTAAGCTTTCGTCATGTCTTTCAGATCCCCCTTTTAATTACGCAATTCATACAGCTCCGTCTAATGATGAGGATGCTTATAATTTCCACTGGCACTTAGAAATAATCCCGAGACTTACAATTACTGCTGGATTTGAGCTTGGCACAGGTGTTTACATTAATATTGTAGCGCCTGAAAAAGCAGCATCCTTTCTAAAAGAGTCATCAGAAAGCGGAGCAACGGTAGTTCCTGCATAACCCCAATATGCAGTTAAAAGTAAACCCTGTTATAAAGTC
>PEWF01000026.1:411-16954 GCA_002779595.1 archaeon CG07_land_8_20_14_0_80_38_8
AATTCACCCCGCAAATACTGGATTGGCTTGTCTGCTCCCTGAATACTTGTTAAGTTCCCGATAGTAACGCTCTCCATGCGGTTGCGGGTTACTGCTTTGCTTATTCTCCAATTATTAGCCATGTTCTCAAACAAACCATAATAATACTGCAGCACACTTAACTTATTTACTGATTCTTTAAAAGATTCATACGCTTCAGGATTTGATTCTTTCAATTTTTCAGTATCTATATCTTTTTCAGGTATATTTGACAAGTAGCCAAGACTCAAATATGCCAAGTCCCTGTCCTTGTCCTTGCCTCCAAATTCATATTTTGTTAATTCAGGAGCGCCAAGAACAGGATTCATCACTGCCTTGCCCAAAACGTCATCCAAACTATAATTAGAACTGTCACTTCCATCAATAAACATTAATTTATTCAAATATTTCATCAAACCCATTTTGTCACCACTAAACAGTAAATAATAGGAAAAATTGTGTTTAAAAACATTACTAATCCTTTGTTTTCCATATCCTCCTGGCAATTTTACTAATCTTAAGTGAATATTTATTTGACAAGAAACTTGTCCTATTCTGCACATCAATTATTTGCTGAAGCAAGGCAGAACCTGCATTTTCCGGCACTTTAAACTTTAATGAATCAGGAAGAGGACTGCCCTCTAAATCAAAAGAGTTCATTTTTTTGGCATACTTTTCCTGCTTCTTAACGCGCTTATTCTCTCTTTTTACAACATTCTTAAATATTTTAGCAATGAATTTGTTGTCTGATTTATTATCCTTTAAATAATTGGTAAATTCCCTATATTTTTTTACGCAGTTAAGCTTATTTTTTTTAGTATCCTTTAATCTCTTAATAATTGACTTATTGCTTGATTTACTGTCTTTCAAATACTTAATGTACTCTTCATGCTTTTTAACGTCTGATTTCACAGCACGTATATCATCTGCATAAAGAGCATATGCAACATCGCATATTTCTATTACGTCTTCATCGCTTAATTTTGAAGCATTGACTATTAAAGCACAGTATTCTTCATTATTTTTTTCCAGCCAGATTCTTAAATTATTTATACTGTTTTTCTGCATTTCCTGAAATTTTTTAACATAAGATTCATAATTTTTCAGAACATTCTCCAAATCCGCACCAGAATTGTCATTAATTATTTTTGCTATCTTATTAGTGTCTTTAGTATTTTCAAGCTCCTTAAACTTATTCATTAAGGCTTCATATCTTGTGTCAATTTTCTGACGCTCAATCCCATTAACAAGAGCAGAGAAATATTGTTTTTCTTGAGGTGTTTTAAAATTCTTCAAATAATCATTATGAATCTTTTGTAATTCGGCAGGAGGCAAATTTTTTGATTCGGACATTTTTTTAGAGTGTATATCATAATGCGAAAACATTTCTTTATCAGGAATCATATTCAAATTATTAAATTGTTCATAATAAGTTATTAATCCTTTCAAACCCATAGAAGTATTATTGGGAAAATTTTGCTTTTAAAACTTGCGTTTCGTAAAAGTTTTTAAATGAGTTTAATTTACCAGAACTTTATGCTGGAGGTAATTGAGGTTTTCATTGAAAACTTGCTGTCGCGGGTAAGCGGCGTAATCAGCATTTGTTTTATCGGCAGCAGGAACACGCAGGAAGGAGTGGCTGAGGAAAGCGATTTGGACTTAATGGTATTAATAGATGATACTGAGGAAGTTGCTCCTGACGTGAAAAACGTTATCAAGAATATTGCAAGAATGGTTAATCCAATACTCCACTGCCAAATTTACACGCTGACTGAGTTCTGGAAATACGTTAATGAAGGCAGCCCAATAACTTACACCATGCTCAGGGACGCGACAGCGTATTATGACACTGGCTTTTTTGAGACTCTGCAGAAATTGGTAAAGATTGGTAGCATCAGGCCAACGAATAAAGCCATTGAGAAGCAGTTAACCCTTGCAAAGCAGTTGATGAAAATAACTTACCACAGCGTGAACAAAGGCTTGATTCATAACCTTGAAGGAGCAGTGGTTTCAAGCGCGCAGAGCATATTAATGGAATTGGGAGTGGAGCCTCCCTCGCCGAAGCAGGTGCCAGCTTACGTGAAGAAATTCTTAGTGGATGAAGGATTGCTGCCTGAGGAGTATTACCACATTGCCAATAAGGTTGTGCAGACTCATAAGGATATTGAGCATGAGAAGAAAACCTCGCTCAGCGGGAAGGAATTGCAGGACTTGTACAATGACACTAACAAGTTCGTGACAAGAATGGAGCAGGTATTGGTTGCCATAAAGGGTGAAAGGAAGGATTAAAATTACAAGAATTTGCTTACTTTCTCATCCAATATTCTAATTATATGCAATAAGTTATCATCACCTTTGATATGGTTCTTTCTGTGGTCGCCGTCATGATACTTCAATTCTAAGCATTTAATAATTGTATCAAAATATTTATTAAATTTCTTGTGAGGCCCTTTTTTATTGCAGACTTTTGAAAGAAACTTTTCTGTTTTATCGCCTAATGATAAATAATCTTTAACTTGGGGTTTATGCGCTTTGGATTTCATTTCACTAAAATTATTCCACTCTTTCAGCAGATTTTTCCGATACTCTTTATAGTCCGGCTTTTTAACATTGTTTAACTGTGAAAAAATATTCTCACCTTTTAATGTGGAAACATACCCTTGCTTGCTTCCGGCAATTACCCCTAGATTCTCCAAATGTTTCAATAGTTGGTTCTTGTCCAATTCCCCTTCATAAATTATGTCTTCAATTTTTTTGCAGCTCCCGTTCAGGCAGTTCATAATTTTAAGAACACCAGGCCCGAAATTAATATTAGATGTTTGGGTTAATTCAACCATTGCTTCATTAATTGAACAGTTCTCAACGTATTGGTCATTAAAATCAGATACTAATTCTTCATATTTTTCCGTAATCATTTTTAATTCTTTTTTCAGCTGGATATGCTGCGAGTATAATAGGTTAATAATAATTTCCATGTCTTCAAATAATCCTGGGTATATCTTATTTATGTTCTGCAGCCTGCCGGAAATGTACTTAATCTCCTTCTCAGGCATTTCAATACCAAAAGCGTTATAGACTTTATTGATTCCTTCAAGGTTTAAACGCTCATCTCTTTTTAGCAGTTCATAACCTATATCAATCGTTTTTCTGAACTTTTTATGCCTCTTGCTTAATTTTTTTTTAACAATATTCCGGAAACCCATTAAGTAATGATTAATTAATACTATTATAAAATTTACTAATTTAAACCTTCACAAATAATAATAAACTTTATAAAAAGTTCTTCAATAGTATTGATATTATGAAAGGAATCATAACAAGTTACAGGAGGGGCAGGGGCACGCAGACAGGCAACCAAATGATTATACTGCCTGAAAATCCTGAAAAAAGCGCTGAATTAATCGGCAAAAAAGTAATATATAAAACGAAAACCAAGGAAATTAAAGGGGAAATTACTGCACTCCACGGCAATAAAGGGGCTGTAAGGGCAAGGTTTGAGACTGGAATGCCTGGGCAGAGCTTGTTAAGAGAAGTAATAATTGAATAATTCTCATGAAATACGAAGAAGGGTTAATAAAAATATTCGTGCCTGACAGGCAGAAATTAATGAAGAAGAATGAAATATTCCTGAACGAGCATAAAAAGTTTGACAGGGACTTGAACGTGTTTTTAGTGAAAGCATTAAAATTGAAGGGCAAAACTTATCTGGAATTAATGGGCGCGAGCGGAATAAGGGGATTAAGATTAGGGAAGGAAACTAAAGCATTCAAGAAAATTATCATTAATGATTACAAACTGGAGGCAGTGAGGAATGCTGAAAAGAACGCGGAAGAGAACAAGGTTAAGATTGAATCAATGAATGAGGATGCGAAGAAATTATTAAGCAATCTGAACCAGGGAGTGGATTACGTTGACGTGGACCCTTTCGGAAGCCCTATTTATTACGTGAGGAGTGCGTGCCTTGCATTGTCCCGCAACGGCGTATTATCAATTACAAGCACTGACACTGGCGCTTTAAGCGGCACGTTCCCGAAAGCGTGCAGGCGAAGATATCACGCAGTGCCATATAAGACGGAATTTTATTATGAGAACGGTTTAAGGATTCTTGCAAAGGCAGTGATTGAAGAGGCAAGCATTCATGACATTGCATTAGTGCCTTTCTTTGCGCACGCAACGAGGCATTACTTCAGGATTTATTTCAGGAAAGTGAAAGGTGCAAAAGAAACCGATGAATTAATGAGGATGATAAATTACTTATCCTACTGCCCTGACTGCCTTGAAAGAAGCATTGGATTGAAAGAAGTCTGCGGGTGCGGGAAGAAGCGAGTAATCATAGGCCCGTTATTCACAGGCAAATTGTATGACATTAGTCTGGTTAAGCGCATGAAAAAGTCCGGCGAGTACGAGGATTTTTTTGATAAAATAATTGAGGAAGCAGGAATTGATGTTCCGTGGTTTTACACCACTGACAGCCTGGCAAGGAAGTACAAGATTTGCGAGCCGAGGATGCGCGACTTAAAATGTGCAAGGACTCATATTAACCCTAAAGGTTTCAAGACGAGCAAGAGCGTGAAGGAAATCCTTGCCACTCTTCCGCAGTGAATCAATTTTATAACATCAGTGCTCTTAATATAATAAGAGGTTTTGATGCGTTGACTCTTGATGAAGAATTGTCCACTGAAAAAAAAGTTAATATTAACTACAAAAATGTTTATACCTATTTGAGCATTGAGGATTATAAAAGTATGAAAATAAAAAGTTATACCAGCATAATTTCAGGAATTATTATTGAACCATTATTGTACGTTTTTGGGGGATTATCAATGGCTGTAGTATTCAGCATTATTCCTGTTTTGCTTGAAGTTTACGGAGTCTGGAGCCTTTATGATGCTGTTAATGGTTTAAAATATTATGAGAAAAAAATGATTACTCAGTGATTATTTCAGGGTCTAATTTTAATTTGTCAATTAATTCCTTGTAGCGGTTCCTGATTGTTACTTCAGTGACTCCTGCAACGTCAGCAACTTCCCTTTGAGTTTTCTTTTCATTGCAGATTAAAGTGGCAACGTATAATGCCGCAGCAGCAACACCCATAGGGCCTTTACCGCTAGTAATCTCAGCATCCTGCGCTTTGTTAATAATTTCAACAGCCTTGCTTATAGTTTTGGGGCTGAGTTTTAACTCGCTTGCAAACCTGTAAACGTAATCCAGCGGAAACGTCGGCAATATCCTGATGCCTAATTCCCTGCAAATAAACCTGTAAGTTTTCCCAATTTCTTTCTTGTCAAGTGTGAATGCTTCGCTGATTTCATCCAATGTTCTTGGAAACCTGTGCCTTCTGCACGCAGCGTATAAAGCTCCTGCAACAACTGATTCCATGCTCCTGCCCCTGACTAATCCTTTCTCTGCAGCTTCGCGGTAAATTTTTGCAGCCTCCTCCATTGCAATGTGAGGAACGTTCAGGAAACTGCCAACTCTTCTTAATTCAGCCAAAGCGTACTTAACATTGCGCTCTATGGCGGTGCTGATTCTTGCCTGCCACTTCTTCAAGCGGTAGAATCTTTTCCTCTCGCCCGCGTTGACTTTGTACAAGTCACCTGCCTGCCCTATCTTGGTGCTCATTCCCTTGTCATGCTTTGTGAAAGTTAAAGGAGTACCTGTCCTTCTCTTGCCCCCGTCATCGCCTGAGAACTCGCGCCATTCCTGCCCGTAATCAATAACGTCCTCATCAACAACGTTGCCGCACTTCTTGCAGATAGTTTCCCCTAATCTTCTGTCAATAATGAATTCTGAATTTCCGCACACCGCACATTTATGCTTATTCACTATTTTTACTCCCCCTTTAAAAAAATTATTAAAAACGTTTAAAAGACTTTCGCAGTTTTAATTTAAAAAAGTTTCTATTTTGTTGGCTTTGCACAATAAATAAGGTTTGCATAAATAATACTTTCACTTGCACAATTTATCAAATACGAGAATTAATATTTGTGCAAAGCAAAATATTATGTTTTTAATGATTTTTTAACTAAATAAATCGAATGAGGAACATAATATGTCTCGTAAGGCAACTCTTTTATTTTTTTATCCAATAATTCAGTTTCAACCAGTTTCGGTTCACTTTTTATAGTAATATTAAAAACATCAATTATTTTTTTAACAATATTTATATCAGTGCAAGGGCAAAAATTTCCATAATTCATAATGTACCCTTTCCACTTCGGGTCTTTTACCGGAACTTCCATAAAAATTAAATGCTCATCATCAACTTTCTGATTTATTTTGCCCATAAGAGTTCTAAATAATTGCTTTCTTAAGCATTTATTATCCATAATTTCCTGACTATAACATATATAGCCGAACTTTGAAAAATGTTTATTCAAATCAGGCACTAATTTATAATCTGACATACCTATCATAAAATCAATACCACTGTCTTTTTCGCAGTGATAATATAAATTAGGATAATCTGCTGTCATTTTTTTCTTTCTATCCCAATGAGCATTGCTTTTCACATTTTTTACATATTCAGCATAAGTAACTGCTGAAAGTTTCTCACTAATATCAACTAATTTCTGCACAAGAAGTTCATCATTTAAATGTTTCATATTTAAGAAAAAACAATTATCTTTCAAATCCTCAATATTGTTCATTACTTTAAAAGAGTAGAAATAGTTTATTTTAAATATTTCCATAATCTGATGTTTAAAAAAAAATGAAAATTAATTTAAGCAATAAAAATAGAGTTTATAATTTGATTATTTTCTGTATAAATTTTACTGTTTTCTCTCCTGCTATTGAAACGTCAGGGTTTGAAGTATTAACTTGGATATCTGAGCGTATTATTGGCGCATTCTCTGCTCTTTGCAGGCGCTTGCGGACTTCTTCATCACTTTCCCTGCTTCTCTCATTCAGCCTCTGCCTTAACACTTCAATCGGCGTGGTTAATTCAATAACGTAAGCACCCCGCCACTTGTTCAATGCTTCATTTAATGCTTCCCTGCTGATGTTAACAATGTAATTATCCCCATGGTTTAAGCCGTTCAATACTTCAAAAGGTATGCCGTAAAATTTGCCGTACGCTTCCCATGACAAAAAATAATCTTCATGCCTGAAATTTTCTTTCTTAACGCTGGTGTATTCTTCAGTGTTTGACGCAGGGCGCGTAATGCACCTCTTGACTTTTTTAAGATTCCCGCAATTATTCACTGCGTAATCCATGATAGCATCCTTGCCTGCACCGCTGTTGCCAAGAATTAAGAATAATTTTCCTGTCATAAATCAATTATTACCCCGTCGCTGCCAGTGTTAATAATCTTCGTCTTGCCTATATAATCCGTTAGCCCGAACTTTTCATGAATGTGCCCGCACAAAACTAGGTCAGGATTGTAATTTTCTATTAATTTCCTCATTTCCCTGCTTCCGACATTCATCCATCCTAAATCGTCAAGTTTTGTCTCAAAAGGCGGCTCGTGCGCTAGGATTATTGTCTTCTTCTTAGTGCTTTTAATCTTGTCAGTGATTCTTGCGAACAAGTCCTTATTGCTCAGCCCGAAAGGAGTGAAATCAGTCCCTCCGGCACCGATTATTACAACATTGTCAAATTCTTTGTAATAAGAGTGAAGATTGTAAACCCCTTTTCCGTACTTTTTGCTTAAAAAATCAATATCAGTCGGGTCGTCATGGTTCCCGTGAACCATTAAAACTTCAATCCCTGCCTTTTTGAAAGGCTTAATCATACCTTCTGTGCTGCCCATTTCAATAATATCCCCTCCTAGCAGGACTAAGTCAACCTTTTCCTTAACTGCTTTCTTTGCCAATTTCTCGGCTTTTTTCTTGTTTGAATGCAAATCACTTGCTGCAAGAATCCTCATAACTAATATTATTCGATTAATGCACTTATAAAAATTGCTGTCACTACCTATTAGTAACATTTTTAAAAAGATTTTTTTCTTAATTCTTGTTATGCTGTCCCTTGAAAAAATATTAGTGAAAAGTTTTGAACATTCATTGTCTGAAAGTTTCCATAACTTAGTTTGCGATTTGCATCACGCGCAGACAAATGAATCTAATGAAATAAGAATAATTAAAAACAGTTACTTGTGGGAAGAGTACGGCAACAATTATTATGAGAAAAGGCAGCACAGATTAAGGAACAGGACTGCCGGAAAAACGCCTTATGTTGATTCAAAAGAGAAATGTCTGCAAGTATTATCCTCTGATTTTTCCAGCCTCGCATATAAATTGGAAGAATATTACAAGAAAAAAGAAAAACCCTTATGTATGCTTCATGAAAAGAATAAAAGCCCTGATTATGTTGAAGTGATAAGGGCTTTGAAGGAAAAGAATAAGTTCGGCTTGCTGCTCGACTTCATGTATTACTGCTTTGCTGAAAAGTACAAGAAAGAGTATGTGGAGAATTTTTAATAAAAGACAAGGATGTTGGCATCTTCTTTTTCAAAATTTTTATTTGAATAATTTTCTTTTTTAATCTGCAAAATTTGAACGCCTGAATTGTCAAAATAATAATCTATTATTGCTGTAAAATTCAAATCCTTAACAGTGAATCTTCTGCTCGTTTCTTCATTAAGGCATTCCGATAATCCTGATTCAAAAATGCGCATAACAGCATCATTGTATTTATCCTCTAAATTATCATCCCAATTCAGGTAAATAATCTTATCCCATTTAGTGCTTTCCAATAATTCGCACAAGTCAGCAGGACTTGAAGCCAAATCAAACTCTTTTATCATGAACAATAATTAAAATAAACCTGCTTTTAAATTTATGCAACCACTTATGAAAAAATTTAAATAGTATTTTAAATAATAATAATAATATTTATTAACTAATAAAGATGATTGACGATAATGATGGGAAATTTGAATGACGGAAGCTTGGATGATGTTGTAAGAAATCTTTTCGGAGGACGAAATAAGAGGATTGAGAATTACTGCTCTGACAAAGGACTGGACAACAAGAAAGTCAAGATAAGATATTATGATAACGGGAGCATTAAATTGCTTGCAAACAGGAAATATACCCGCCACATTCACAGAATAGTGCAATTATAAAGAATTATTCTATTTTTATTCTCTGCCCGTCCTGCAGTAAGTGGGCTGTTTCGCCCAACTTGTAGCCCTCTTCAATGCTTAATTCTATTGCTTTTGCAAGCTTTGGCAGGGTGCCGTGGCTTGGAATGTAATGTTTTGGCCTTACCATTTTAATCAAGTCGCGGTGGTCTTCCCTTGCCGCGTGCCCGCTCACGTGAATGTCAAGGAATAATCTTACTCCTTTTTCCCTTAATTGTTTTTCAACAGTGCTCCTGTTCGCCTGGCATATTGGAGTCGGAATTGTCTCGCTGCAGAAGATAACAATATCTCCTTTGTTGAATCTAATTTCTAACTCGTTCCTTGCCATTCTTGAAAGCATTGCATCAGGCTCTCCCTGATTCCCTGTCATTATCAGCAAATACTTGTCCCTGCCGTTCTTCTTAATTAAATTAAAGGCGTGCTCAATTTCGTCCTTGTAGGAAAGAATCCTGTTGCCCTTGAAATTAATGAGTTTTGCACGGGTGCTTGCTTCCAAATAATTTTTCAGGCTCCTGCCAAGAATTAAAGGAGTCCTGCCCATTTTTTTGGCAATTTCAACCATGTTGCTGATGCGCGCGCAGTGGCTCGCAAAAGTTGTCAATACTATTAATTTGTCCTCATGCTTCAGATTGAGAAGCAAATCCTTAAGCATTTCCTTCACTAATGACTCGCTGAAAGTTCTGCCGTAAACGTCTATCCTTGTCGAGTCACTGATTAATGCCTTAACTCCTTCATCGCCCAATTTCCTTAATCTTTTATAATCAGTTTTCTGCCCGAATGTTGGATTGTCGTCAAATTTCCAGTCATTCGTGTACATAATCACTCCTTCAGGAGTGTGCAAGGCTATCATCACTGTCTGAAGAGTTGAATGAGTTGCGTAGACGAATTCCACTTTCAAATTATTAGTAATTTTGTAAGTGCTCCCAGCGTTTAATTTAATTATCCTGTTTTTTAATCTTGCCTGCTGGTCTTTCTCCTGATTCCTGATTACTTCAATAGTGAAAGGTGTTGCAATAATTGGAGTGTCAGGATAATTCTTTGCCATTTTAGTAATGCCCCCTATGTGGTCCAAATGGCCGTGCGTGCAGACAATTGCTTTCACGTACCTGCCCCATTCCTTTCTCATTAAGTTATCATTGGGAAGCGCTTCTATTTCCATTAATCTCTTGCTGTTTAATTTCCACGCTTCGCCTTCATAACTTATTACTTTTTCAACATCAACGCCCAAATCAAAAATTATAACTTCATCTTTGTACTTGACTGCGGTCATATTCTTTCCGATTTCTGAATAGCCACCGATTGCCCAAATTTCTATCACAATAATAATGATTCAGCAAAAGTGTATTTATAATTTTTGTGTTTTTGTAATCGTTGTTTAACGATTACATTTAAATACTCTTAATTATTATGTAATTATTTACCTTCGGGGACGGTTCGGCATGATTTTAGTGGTTAATAACGGGTCTAGATATATGAGGACACTTCTTGTCAGACTGCGCGAGTTCAGAATAAAATTCCGCGTAAGCGATTTTTACAATACTCTTCCAAAATTTTCAAGATATAACGGGATAATATTGTCAGGAGGGAGCACTTTTCTTGATGAACGGTTCGAATTCATAAAAGGAATAATAAAAAAAACTAATATTCCAGTGTTGGGCATTTGTTTGGGCAATGAATACATTGCCAAAGCTTTCGGCGGAAAAATAATCCATGACGTGCCTGAAGATGAGGGCTTTTATGACATCAGCGTTTTAAAACCCAACAAATTAACAGGTGACATGAAAATTTTAAGAGGCATGGACTGCCACAACCATAAAGTAATAGAATTGCCTGACTGTTTTGAAAAATTAGGAGCAAGTTTGTACTCAAAATATGACATTATAAAGCACAAGGATAAGGAAATTTACGGAGTGCAGTTCCATCCTGAAAACAATGAAACTGGCAGGAAAATTATGGAAAATTTCCTGAAAAACATATGCAAAGAGACATAAAAATTATTTGATTTCCAAAAAAAGCCATTCTTTTTGAATAAAATCATAATTCTTTTTCATTGAATAAATTTTCTCAATCAATTCATCCTTTTTGCTAAGGCAGTCATCGCATGCTTTGCTGTGCAAGCCGAAAACACTGATAGTGTAATTTTTTTTCTCAATTAATTTTACAGGGGAAAGTTTATTTTCAATCTTTTCGATAATTTCCTTAAGAGGTGCAATATTTTCAGAATTAATATTCTTGTTATGCCATTCATCGCTTATTTTATTTTTGTAATCTTCCACTAATTCTTTTTTTACTTTTATTTTATAATCTTTTAACAATATGACTGGTTCGTCATGGACTATTTTTACATAGTGGCGGTTCGTGTAGCCATGGTCAAGAGCATCCCCCTCGCACGATTCAAGAATTAAACTAATAGATGCGCCGTGCCTGACTTCCTCGCTTTTGCAGAAATCGCATCCAAGAACAGCAGATTCCGGGTTCATGAAGTACATTTTGAAGCCGTACTTTACTAATTCATTCTTTAATTTCTTGGCTTCGCTTAAATTAATCTCATCCTTATCCAAGAATTCCAACAAATCATTCATGTCTTTTGCAGCTTTGGAGAATTTCTCGTCATCCTTTTTATATTCCGCAAACCATTCAATATTGTCTTTTTTAATCCTGCTTACAGAGCACAAGTATCCCCCTGCCTGCTCTTCAATGCTGCCTGTTGAATTTTTCCTTTTATACCACATCGGGTAAACTTCGTTTATGTGCCTTCTGAATTCCTGCTCTTTTTGCAGCACGTTTCGTTCATAAGTTAATTCTGCAATATTATCTTCCAGTATTTTCAGCTTTTCTTCCAGATTGTTGAAATCCATTGCAATTAAATTGGAAAATGGCTGATTATTTAAACATTTCCCAAAAATCAGGCTTTGTGCAATAAGTAACTAAAATTAATGACTCAATATGTAAATAAAATACTTTTAACACATAATCATTACTTTTTACACAAAGCCCCCTAAATCAGTAAGTTTTAAAAATGGAAAAATCACTATTATTTCCTGTTAGCGGCCATAGAAGTAAGGGAAACACCTGTTCCCATTTCGAACACAGAAGTTAAGCCTTATTTCGTTGTCACAAAGTACTCCGGAATACGGGGGAAAGTGATAAGTCGCTAACTTTTTCATTCTCATTCTTTTTTTTGGAAAGTTTTAAAATCAGCAGTGTTTTATTTTTTATTACTAATGCTGGAAAATTTTTGGAATAATATCAAGAATTTTTTTAACCAATTATTCGGGCAGAAAAAAATCAGAAGATTAGGGTTTTACGGCAGCCCTAACGCCGGGAAAACAACTCTTGCAAACTTAATATCTGTAAATTTTCTTGGCAAGGAGATTGGAAAAGCCAGCAAAGTCCCTCATGAGACAAGGGAAGTAGCAGAATTGGAGCATGTGGAGATTGAGAATGAAGGCAAAAAATTAGTCATTAACTTGGTGGACACTCCGGGTATTGCAACGAAGATTGATTTTGAGGATTTCCTGAAATATAAATTGAAAAAGAATGAGGCAAAGAAGAGGGCGAAGGAAGCAACCAAGGGAGTGATTGAAGCCATTAAGTGGCTGGACAAAATGGATGTAGTATTAGTGGTTATTGACTCTTCAAAAGACCCTTACACTCAAGTGAATATTACAATATTGGGCAATTTGGAGGCGAGGAATATTCCTGTAATAATTGCAGCGAACAAGGTTGACCTGAAGCGCGCTGACATTAATAAGGTGAAGAAAATGTTCCCGCAGTACGAGGTTGTGGGGATAAGCGCCAAGAATGGCAAGAATATTGAGGAATTGTACAAGGTTATTTTTGAGGTGATGAAATGAGCCCGAAAATCAAGAAGGCAAAGAAGAAGGTGGATTTGGAATTCATACCTTTCGAGTCATTAAAAAATATGACCCTGCAAAAACAGGTTAAATTCATTATTGAAAAGACAAAGGATGACAAAATTCTCATTTTTGACTCAAAATTAACGCCCGAGGATGAGGCGAAACTTATCAGCGAAACAATGAAGCATATTAATAAGAATTTTTCAGGAATAGAAATCTGCTCATTATACTCTGAGAAGGACAAGGACTGGATTGACAAAAGCAAGGATGTAATATTCAAATTATTAACAGGGAAGAGCAGGGGCACGAGCATTATCGGGCCTGCCAAGATAATCAAGGAAATTAAAAGGAACCCTGATTCTATAAGCATGCAGATGAAATAATCACTTATTAGTAGTTACAGAATGGAAACGTTTTTAAATAGATTTTTCCCTTTTATTATGCTATGAAAACAATTGGTGAAATATTATTCAAAAGTGAAGCCAGAGGATACATGACAAAAGACGAAATTAATAGTTTAAACAGGAATAAAGAAGATGCTGTTTATAAAATCAGCGGCAGAATCGGAAGCAAATTAAATGCTGAAAGAGGTGCAGAAAGCGTTCCAGGAGTTTATGATTCAATAATTAAAGATTTCAGAGCAAAGGCAGTAAATGATTTTGAAGGAGCAGTGAATAAATTTTACACCCCTGTAATGACTGCATTGCCTGAGAAGACAAATCCTTACAGGAGCATTCTTGCTGACGAATTTGACTTAAAAAACTCATTTAATGAGAAGATAAGGGTAATGGGAGAAAACATGTACAACAAGAAGGAAAAGGAGGAAAAAATTAAATCAAAAATCAGGGAAACAATCCAAGAACCTGTACTATTCAATACAGGAACATTAAACCCTAACAAGATTAATGAATTAACAAATCAAGTTTACAATAATATCAAGAATGAGAAAATAGTTTTAACAGGTAACCCTGAATACTTGAAGAATATTACAAAAAACGTTTTAAAGAATATCAGGAAAGAGAAATCACTTGAATACGTTTTAGGGCTTAATAAATAAGCTCTTCATTCTCGTAAAAATAGTGTTCAACAATTCTGAATTTTAAATTATTATTTTTCCTGAATTCATTAATCATGAAATCAGAATGGGGCTTTCCGCCGAAGAACACAAGGTCATTGTAATCATTCGGATTAAGATTGTCATTTATTAATTTCAAATAAGCAACATTGTAGAGATAACTTTCCTTATTTCTCAATTCAACATTTTCTTTATGGGTTGAACATGGGAATAATGCATAAGGTTTGAACTTGTTTAATTCAATAGCGTTTTTGCACACCTTTTCCAGTTTCCCTGTATCCCTTGCCAAGTCATCAGTGGTTAATTCTGAACTTTGGCAAGCATTGAAAAGAATGAATGCTTGCTGCGGGAATTCAGGAAAATAAATATTATTGTCTTTAATGTTTATTTTTTTAAGATTCTCATACGTTTTGAAAGACACGCCGTCATAATAACTTATTGATATGAAATTCTTGCCTTCAAGATTATCATACTGAATACTGTTCAAATCATCAATATTTTTAAGGCTGTCATAAAAATATTCCATTTCACCCCTCAACTCAGGGTTCAGTATAAAACAAAAATCATCTTTAAATCCCGGAAAAAACTTGTTCTTATTTAATGATATAAAAGTATTCGCGTCCATCCATATCTTCTTGGCAATTGCATACTCAATCATTAAGTGTTTATTGAAAAAATTGTGTTTAAAAAAATTGCGGTTATAATGGGAAGCGCAATCATCAACCCTTTAAAAAGC
Source organism: archaeon CG07_land_8_20_14_0_80_38_8 (assembly GCA_002779595.1). Taxonomy (GTDB): domain Archaea; phylum Nanobdellota; class Nanobdellia; order Tiddalikarchaeales; family Tiddalikarchaeaceae; genus CG07-land. The sequence goes on from PEWF01000026.1 coordinate 15,190, forward strand.
GGAAAAAACTATTCCTTAATGGAATTATTGGCAAAATTGGAAAATTGTGATTGGAAGGATTTTGAGCAAATAATCAGTGAAGTGTTCGAAACGCACAATTACAAGAGTTTCTGGAACGTGAATCTGACAATTAACGGCAAGAGGCGGCAGTTTGACGTTGTGAGCGTGAAGAATGCAAAGCACTTACTGATTGAGTGCAAGAAATGGGGCAATAAGAAGTCAAGGCTTTCCGCGCTGAGGAATGCAGCAGTTAAGCATAAAGAGAAGTGCGGGTTTTACAAAGAATTTGTTAATCAGGATGTTTTGCCTGTCATAATTATTTACAATGATGAATGCGTTAAAGAATTGGAAAACGTTTACGTAGTGCCTTTGAATAAATTGAATGATTTCATTCTAGGACTGCCCTGATTCTTCTCACTCCTGAGCTGATGCTTTCCTCTTTTAATATTTTGAAGCGCCCTAATTCCTTTGTGTTCTTCACATGAGGACCACCGCAAACTTCTTTGCTGAAACCACTTATGGAATAAACAAATACTTTGTTGCCATATTTGTCGCTGAATTCTGCCTGTGCGCCTATTGCTTTTGCTTCTTCCAGAGTCATTTCTTTGCGCGTGACTGGCAATGATTCCTTAATTTTCCTGTTCACTAAAGCTTCAACTTTGTTTAATTCTTCCTTTGTTAATGCCCTGCTGAATGTGAAGTCAAACCTTAACCTTTCAGGAGTAATATTCGAGCCCCTCTGCTTCACACCCTCGTTCAATACTGCCCTTAATGCCTGCGCCAATAAATGAGTAGCAGTATGCAGTTTAACCGTTCTCCCGTCAGTGTTTGCAAGCCCTCCTTTGAATTTATTCCCGGCACTTTTGCGGGAGAGGGTTTGGTGCTTTTCAAATTCTTCATTGAATCCTTTCATGTCAACTTTTAATCCCTTCTCTTCTGCGAGTTCTTTTGTCATTTCAGCAGGGAAGCCGTAAGATTGGTATAATAAGAAGGCGTCCTTCCCTGAAACATTCTTTTTTGACAATTTTTCGAAAACGTTCAATCCCTTGTCAAGAGTGAGGGAGAATTTTTTGACTTCTTTATCAAACTCTGAGAGTATGAAATCCTTTTTCTTTGCAAGCAAGGAATATCTTTTTTTGTAAATATTTATTGTTTCATTAATTAGTTCATTGCAAACGTTCGTGCTGATGTTCAGTAATTTGCAGTGCCTTATTGCGCGCCTGATTAATCTTCTTAGCACGTAACCCCTTCCAATCCTTGAAGGCAGTGCCCCGATTTCATCGCCGAGTATGAATGTTGCTGCGCGCACATGGTCCACTATTACGCGCACTGACTTAATCAAGGGTTTTTTGCATTCTTTTTCAACAATCCTAATAAGAGGCGTAAATAATTCAGTGTCGTAGACTGATTTCTTGTTTTCGAGCATTGCAAGCATTCTTTCAACACCCATTCCTGTATCAACATTTTTCTGCGCCAATGGAGTGTAATTGTTTTTCGCATCCTTATTGTATTCCATGAACACATTATTCCATACTTCAACATATTTCCCGCACGAGCATCCTGGCTTGCAGTTCTTTGAGCATTCCTTTTTGCCTGAGTCAATGAATATTTCACTGTCAGGCCCGCAGGGTCCGGTTTCCAAACCCCACCAATTGTCATCCCTTGGCAGGAAATAAATTCTCTCCTCAGGTATGCCCAGTTTAATCCACGTGTTGAATGATTCGTAATCTTTCGGAACTATTTTGTCGCCCTCAAAAACTGTGAC
>PEWF01000026.1:16960-17130 GCA_002779595.1 archaeon CG07_land_8_20_14_0_80_38_8
TTTGTCAGGATTAATTTTTAACACTTTTGTGAGGAATTCAAAACTCCAAGCAAGCGATTCTTTCTTGAAGTAATCGCCCAGGCTCCAGTTGCCGAGCATTTCAAAAAAAGTCAGGTGAGTGTCATCGCCCACGTCGTCAATATCACCCGTCCTTAAGCATTTCTGAACAT
>PEWF01000109.1 GCA_002779595.1 archaeon CG07_land_8_20_14_0_80_38_8
GCAAACAAGGACTTGCATGAAAAATTTGACAAAATAATAAAAAAATAAAAATTATTGTTTAATTTTTATTAATTTTGAAAAAGTTTTATCCAAAAAAATTAAAACTTTTTCTGCATAATCAGCGCCAAATTCTTCGCCGTAATATAAAATTCCATTCCTAAAATGCCTGAAATCCTTCAATCAGCATTCTTGCCCTTATTAACTCAATCAGTATATCATACACATTCTCAATAAAATAATTCGCATTTTCCTTTTTCAAACCCACTTTTTCAAAAATGTCATCCACAAATTTTCTTCTTCTCTTAGCATCTGAAATAAGAGATTCAGCCCTTAACTTATCAGGATTCCTTTTTCTCACAACCCCTGAATCCAAGAATTCCCAAAAATTTTCCAAAAATCTCATAATTCCACAAAACCCTGCAATGTTATACCATTTAAAATATTGGATTTAAGATTCTTATTAACATTCTTCAAATCCTTATAATAGTTAACATTTATTTCCCTTTCAAAATTTTTCTCAAAATTTCTTAAATCCAAATTTTTAGGTTCTGAACCAAAAACTGCAATATCAACATCAGACTCAACTGTATCCTCTCCGAAAGAATAACTTCCGAACAATATTACCAGGCATCCGGGAAAATTCTTCTCAAAAAACCCAGCAAATCCGGATTCATAAATCATTTTCAAATTTTCAACTCTCTTTAATCCCATAACTATTGAATTTCTGCGGTTAAGTTCAACAAGAGAGAGATTAATTTTATTATTCTTATCAACCCTAACCAAATCATTATTAACCAAATCCTTAATTGCATTTCCAATCCCCGCAGGAGAAACATTAAGCAAACCAGCAATTTCCCTTTGATTCAAAGGCTTTCCTGCTTTAATGCATAATAGTCTGAATATATCACTCTGAAGCCGTGTAAATTTTAATTTATACTTATACATTATATTTTATACGTATCAACTAAATTTTATAATCTTTTTAAAAGAAAATAAAAAATAAAGAAGCAATTTTTTATACTTCTTTTATTTCAATCTTTTTGCTGCTGGCTTTTACTTTGTTGGAATAAATGTTTTTAACACCTTTCTTCTCGGCAATCTTGACCAATTCATCATCCACAACTCCGTCCAGCAATAAAGTGCTCACTTTGCCCGAACTTTTCAGAGCATTCTTCAATTCTGAAACCGGGACTTTGCCGATAATGTTCTTGTCATCATCAAGCAGGTAAGCCCCGCGGGTTCCGAACAAGTCATTCATTAAATTCCTGAACTCATCACTGCCGCTGCTGCTTCTTTCATGCGTTCCTTCAGTTCTCGCTCTGGTATTCACGCGCTCCCTGTGGTGGTTAAAGTCCTTTTTATTATGGTAATCTTTGGCTTTAATTTTTGAGCGCAGGCATTTGTGAATTTCCTTGTCAGTTAATTCTTCAACTTCTTTCCCGTCAGGAGCGAAAGCAATATACTCCAAATTCCCCAACTTCATTACTTTGTCAATTATTAATTCGCCGCCCCTGTCCCCGTCAACGAATAAAGTGCACTTTTTGGTGTCCAGTATTCTCTTGATTGACTTCGGGACTTTCACGCCGTTAATTGACAATAAGCCGGCAAAGCCGTACTTTAACATGTTCACAACGTCTGCCCTTCCTTCCACAAGGATTACTTCATCAGATTCTTCCAAATCATTTGACGCGGTTAATTTGTCAGGCCCGTACTCCGTTACTCTGTCACCCCTAACTCCCCTGCTGACCTTGTTCATTATGTCCTGAGTGTCAGCGCCGTCGCTGTTCAGCTGCTTTAACAAATTCTTGGCTCGTTTCAGGATTACTTCACGCTTATTGCTCCTAACGTCCTCAATATTATTAATTTTTATTTTCGCATCACAGGGCCCTATCCTTTCAATAGTTTCAAGTCCTGCAGCGATTATTGCAGTTTCAGTTTTTGACAAACTGCTCGGAACAGTAATTGTCCCGATTGTCTTGCTGCCCTTGACTTTAGCGTCAACTTCTATTCTCCCGATTCTTCCGCTCTTCTGCAATTCCCTTAATTCCAGTTCCTCACCAAGCAATCCCTCTGTCTGCCCGAAAATAGCGCCGACAATATCATTCTTGTCAATGTTGCCGTCAACTTCTATATCCGCAACAACGTTATACTTGGTTGAAACCGGGTAAATTTTACCCATTTTGTATCATTACCTCCTGTTTTATTATAAGCCTTCTACGTGGCTTATTCTGAGTTTTGCAAAGTATTTCTGGTATGAGCCGTTAACTTTAACTCCCAATCTGTTGAACTCTTTCTTCAACTTAGAAAATAATTTTTTCCCTTCCTTGTCGTTATCCATCAGCAGTATCACACTATTGTGCGAATATGCTGTTTCCTCTGCGAATGAGCATAAAGGTTTTCGTGACAATTGGATTATTTTTGTAATTCCAAGTTTTTTGAGTTTAGCAACGTCCTTTTTACCCTCAACAATGACAACCTTATCTTCTCTTATAATATTATCAATAAACTCTTCACGAGTTGAAGGTTTTTTGTTGCCCTTTGCTAACACAATTCCTCACCGCTTAATGATGAAAATCATCAATTGCTCTGATACTGTAACCTCGCAAAGGGCTTTAATACCTTGCCAATACAAAGTAGAGATACTGCTACTTAAAAAAGTTGCGGATAGGGAAACGAATCACCAGATTTATTTACCATATAGTAAATAATTATTAAATTATGTAATCTTTATTTCTTGCGGTGAATAATACTATTTTTTGTTAATCATTGGTTTAAAATAAAGTTTTCTGCATTCTAATGCCTAAATAGTTATATAAGAGTATTGCTTTTGTAATATTTTTAGGATGAGTTCCGTAAAAAATTCCAAAATTGGCAGTTGCTTTAATAAATTTTATGGTGTTGTTCTGGAAACTTTGGAAAGGGTTCTGGAGTCAGCAAGGCGAGGGAAGCTTTATCCTGTTATCAGCAGTGACAAGTTTTACAATGCAGTGATTGAATACCTGGCTGATAAGTATTTGGAATTGAGGGATAATTATTGCGATGAGAATATTTATGCCGGATTCGTGTTAATGAAAAATGTTAATGCTGAAAAAATTGCCGGAAGAATTGCCGAGGAGTACGAGCACTACTTCAGAGTTAATACTAATTCTTAAAAAAAATTTACTGTATTAATTTTTTGCGGATTATTTCTTTCAGGTCTTTTATTTTGACGCGCTCCTGCTTCATTGTGTCCCTGTCGCGCAGCGTGGCTGCGTTGTCTTTTATAGTGTCAAAGTCAATAGTGATGCAGTATGGAGTGCCGATTTCGTCCTGCCTCCTGTACCTTCTGCCTATGCTTCCTGAATCGTCGTAGAAGCAGTTGTATTCAGCGCTTAATTCTTTGAACACTTCCCTTGCCTTAACTGGCAGAGCGTCCTTGTTCACTAAAGGGAATATTCCGATTTTGTACGGCGCTAATAATGGGTGGATTTTCAGGACTGTCCTTTCCTTTTCTTCTTTTAGTCCTTCGAATAGGAGTGTTAAAAATATTCTTTCAACGCTGACTGAAGGCTCTGCTGCAACGTATAATATTTCTTTTTTGCGCGTTTCCTCGTCAAAGTATTCCAATTTTTCTTTGCTGAATAATTCGTGCTGCGTTAAGTCATAAGTTGTCCTGTCTGCGACTCCCTGCAGTTCTTTCCAGCCCATTGGGTAATTGTATTCTATGTCTACTGTTCCTGCTGAGTAATGGCTTAACTCTTCCTTCACGTGCTGCCTGACTCTTAAATTTTCAGGATTGACTCCCAAATTCAGGTACCATTTGTAGAAGATTGCTGTCCAGTAAGCGTGCCATTCTGAGTTGAAAACTCCTTCCTTTAATGCCTTGCTTATTGTCATTATTGAATTCGTTGTGATTCCTTTGTGCTGTTCCTTTTCTGATAAAACGTTCACTTTCAAATCCTTGAATTCGTCAAAGTATGCGCACTCGCTTAATTGTTTTTTTTGTATGAAATATTCTATTTCCATCTGCTCGAATTCGCGCAATCTGAACAGGAAGTTTCTCGGGCTTATCTCGTTCCTGAATGCTTTCCCGATTTGTGCAATGCCGAACGGCGGCTTCATCCTTGTTGAGTCCATTACTGGCTTGTAATTTACAAATATGCTCTGCGCTGTTTCAGGCCTTAAGTATGCTGTGTTTGCTTCAACAGCTCCCACGTTAGTGGTGAACATTTGGTTAAAATTCTGCACTACTCCAAGCGCTCCTTTGCAGTCAGGGCATTTTATATTATTTTTTTGGATTAACTTTGTTAATTCCTCAATTTTTAATCCTTCTATTGGTTTTTTTAACGCGTCTGATATTACGTGGTCTGCCCTCCACCTTTTATGGCATTTTGCACATTCTGTTAACGGGTCTGTGAATGATGCGATGTGGCCGCTTGCTTCCCAAACTTTTGGGTGGGTGATTATGCTTCCGTTAATTCCTGTCACGTCTTCCCTTGACTGCACGAAAGTTTTCCACCATAAATTTTTGATGTTATTGCTTATTTCAACGCCTACTGGCCCGTAATCGTAGAATCCTGAATAATTCCCGTAAATTTCGGCTGTTGGGAATACTAACCCCCTTCTTCTGCAGTAGCTTGTGATTTCGTCAATATTCATTGATTTAACTGTAAAAAATGCGGGTTTTAAAACTTAATGATAACTGGAAGTGTTTAGGAAAAACTTTATAAATGTAAAATTTGACTACTATTATTATCTTTTAATTAGTTCAGAAAATGAAAGAGTTTGATATTTATGGGTGATAAGGCGAAGAAAGGAACAACTACTGTTGGTATACTTGTTAATAAGGGCATTGTTCTTGCAGCTGACAAAAGGGCAAGCATGGGTTTTTTGATTGCTGACAAGAATGCTGAAAAGATTCATTTGATTAATGAGAATACTGGCATGACTTTTGCAGGAAGCGTTGCTGATTCCCAGATGCTGTTAAGGTATTTGAAAAAGGAATTGGCGCTTTACAAAATTAAGAGGCATAGGCTGGCAAGCGTTAATGCGATTGTTACTTTATTATCACATTACATTTTTTCTAATGCCCATAGTTTTTCCCCTTACATGATTCAGTTCGTAGTCGGAGGGGTTGATGATACTGGTTTTAATTTGTTCAGTCTGGACATGAGCGGTTCAAAGATTAAAACTGACGAGTTCACTTCCACTGGGAGCGGAAGCCCTGTTGCTTACGGAGTACTGGAAGACAATTATAAAAAAGATTTAACACTTGAAGAAGCAACAAAATTAGCAATAAGAGCTGTAAATGCAGCAATTAAAAGGGATTTGGGCACTGGCGACGGAGTGGACGTTGTAGTTATTAACGAGCAAGGTGCTGAGAGATTAAGTGCCAAGAAAATTAAAGCAGTTATGGAATAAATTTCATGTTCGATTATGAGTTCTCAGGATATCATAAATAAGATAAAAGAGTTGCTTCCTGATGATGCTGGAATCAGTGATTTCGCATTTGAGGGCGCGAACATAGTGCTTTATTCAAAAAATAAAGTGTTCGCAGTCAACAGCAGGGAGTTAACCAGGAAAATAGTGAATAATATCAAGAAAAGGGTAGAGATACGTCCTGATGAGGTTTTACTGGAGGATACTAATTTTACTGAAACTTTTATCAGGAAAATTATTCCAAAAAGTGCTGGCTTGGAGGATTTATGGTTTGATGAGAAGAGAAGCATTGTAATACTTGAGGTTGAGAAGCCTAGCGAAGTTATTAACAAGACTGGCAAAATGTTAAGGGATATTACTGAGAAGACCTGCTGGGTTCCTATTGTCAGGAGGAAACCGGCGATTAAGTCAGACATTATCAGGAATATCCGCCTTACTTTGTATAAGAATTCAATTTTCAGGAGGAAATTTTTGAACAAGATTGGGGAAAGGGTTTATTCCAACTGGGAGAGGGATAAGAAGTACTGGGTCCGCGTGAGTTGTCTTGGAGGTTTCAGGGAAGTCGGAAGGAGTTGCTTATTATTGCAGACTCCTGAATCACAGGTTATGGTTGACTGCGGGATTAATATTGCCAGTGATGAGTACGCTTATCCTTACTTGGATGCTCCTGAGTTTGATCCTAAAAATTTGGATGCTGTTATTATCAGCCACGCGCACTTGGACCATTGCGGTTTCCTGCCTTACCTGTTCAATTACGGTTTTGAAGGCCCTGTTTACTGCAGCGAGCCCACAAGGGACATCATGACTCTTATGCAGCTGGACTATATTGACATTGCTGAGAAGGAGAATAAGAAATTATTGTACAACAGCAAGGATGTGAAGAAATTGGTGAAGCACATTGTTACTTTGAATTTCGGGGAAGTTACTGACATTACTCCTGATTTCAGGCTGACTTTGTTCAACGCTGGGCACATTCTCGGGAGCAGCATGGTTCATTTGAATATTGGGAATGGTTATCATAATTTGTTGTATACTGGTGATTACAAATTTTCAAGCACTCAATTGCTTGGCCCTGCTGTGTCAAGGTTTCAGAGGGTTGAAACTTTAATTTCTGAAAGCACTTACGGCGGAGTTAATGATGTTCAGCCGTCAAAGGAGGACAGTGAAGCGTTCCTTTCGAGGATTATTCAGGAGACTGTTAAGAGAAAAGGTAAGGTGCTAATTCCGGTTTTGGGTGTTGGAAGGGCACAGGAAGTTATCGTGCTTATTGACAGGATGATGAGAAAGAATCAGTTGCCGGACATTCCTGTTTTTGTTGACGGGATGGTTTGGGATATTACTGCTATTCACACTGCTTATCCTGAATTGTTCAATAATGATATTAAGCAGTTAATTTTCAAGGAGCATCATAATCCTTTCCTTAATCCTGTGTTTAAGCAGCCTGGTTCCCAGGCTGAGAGGATGAAAATTGTTGAAGAAGAAGGCCCTTGCGTAATTCTTGCAACGAGCGGAATGCTTACTGGAGGCCCGAGCGTTTTTTACTTGGAGCACTTGGCTGATAATCCGAGGAATAGTATGGTTTTTGTGAGTTATCAGGGAAAGGGCAGTCTTGGAAGGATTATCCAGAGGGGTGACAAGGAGGTTATCCTGAGGGTTAACAGCAATAGGAGGGAAATGCTTCCAATTAAATTGGAAGTTTATACTATTGAAGGTTTAAGCGGGCACAGTGACAGGAACCAGTTAATGAATTTTATAAGCAGGTTAGTACCCCGCCCTAAAAGGGTTATTATTGACCATGGCGAGCAGACTAATTGCCTTGATTTGGCGAGCAGCGTTTATAAGAGGATGAAGATTGAAACTCTTGCCCCGAGGAATCTGGACTGCATAAGATTGGCATAATTATAAAAACAGGAAATTCTTATGATATTATTATGCGCGTTTCAAGGAACCAGTTAAACATTGCCAGCATGAAGGTTAATGTCAAAAAGTTAATGAGCACTATAAAGAGTTTATTGGAGGGATTTAATTATGACGCCAGTGATACGAGTTACAAGTATCAGGGCGAGGGTGACAAGGTTGACATGGTCCAGTTCTTAGTTGTTGGCTCCAAGAATGTTGACGCTTACACGAAGTTCGTGATTAGTGTTGAAGCAACTGTTGAAAATGCGAAGAGATTGATTGAAAAAGACAAAACATTTGTTAAGGGCAGGGGGAAGATAATTTTTAAAAGTGAATTAATCCTTGATTATGATGAGAAGTGGAGCAAGGATCCTGTGCTTCATTTCTTCAAGGGAATATATGAGAAGTATGTTTACAAGGACACAAGGAAGGATTATGAAACTAAGATTTCAAGTGAAATGTTTGAAGTTCGTGATGAGGTTAAAAAATTGGCAGAGGTAAGAAAATAATGCCTTCATTTTTCATAGTCGGCAAAACAAGCATTAGTTTGAAAGGCATTATCTTTGATTACAGGGATTTTTATCTTTTCATGAAGAGGACAATGGAGGACAGGGGTTATTTCATAGAAGAGAAGAAATACACTCATTCCCCTAAGAAGGGAAAAATTCATGATGGTTTTTACTGGAAGTGCCTGAAAAACCTTGATGATTATAACAGGTTCATTATGGAAATCATTTCAGACTTTCATAATGAGGACATTACAGTAGTGAAAAAGGAGAAGAAAGAGAGGAAGGAGAAGGGCAGCGGCTTGATTACTTTAAGGGCTACTTTACTGACTGATTATGACACTAAGTGGGAGAATAATCCTTTCGTTAATTTCATGAAAACTGTTTTTGAAAACTTGTTCGAGAAGAGCAGTGTTGACAAGAACAAGGAAGTTTTGAATAATGAAATGTACGAGTTGGAGAATGAAGTGAAGAGTTATTTCAGCGTTCAAAGGATGATTTAGGAGGTGAATGTTTTTTTTTGAAAAATTTTTACGTAACAACTCCGATTTACTACGTGAACGGGGACCCGCACATAGGAACTTTGTATACTGCCTTGGCTGCGGATATAATTGCAAGGTATAAAAAATTGAACGGGAAGAAAGTGTTTTTCCTGACTGGGACTGACGAGCATGCTGAGAAGGTGGAGGAAGCTGCGAAGAAATCCGGCGTTAAAACTGAGAAATACGTTGACTTAATGAGTAAAAGGTTTAAGGAAGCGTTCAAAAGCATGAATGTATCTTATGACCGGTTCATAAGGACAACTGATAATGACCATGTGAAAACTGTCCTTGAATTTTACAAAAAAGTTTACAACAAAGGAGACATTTACAAGGGTTTTTATGAGGGATGGTACTGTGTTTCTTGCGAGACGTTCTGGACTGAAAAGGAATTAAAAGACTGCAAATGCCCTGACTGCGGTAAGAGCGTGAAAATGTTAAAGGAGGAGACTTATTTTTTTAAGCAGTCAAAGTACCAGAAGGAAATAATCAAGCACATCAGGGATAATCCTGATTTTATAAAGCCGAAGGCGAGAAAGAATGAAATATTAAGTTTTCTGAAGCAGCCTTTAAGGGATTTGAGCATTACGAGGACTACTTTTAAATTTGGCATTCCAGTTCCCGGCGACGAAAAGCACGTTTTATACGTTTGGTTTGATGCATTGATTAATTATTTAACTGCAGCTGGTTATCCTGGCAAGAAATATACTAATTTATGGCCTGCCAATTTTCAGTTGATGGGCAAGGAAATAATCAGGTTCCACTGCATTACTTGGCCTGCCATGCTTTTAAGCGCTGGAGTGGAATTGCCGGAAACTATTTTTGCCCATGGTTGGTGGACTGTTGAAGGCAAAAAGATGAGCAAGAGCGTTGGTAACGTTGTTCACCCTGCTGAGTTCTGCAGGAAGCATAAAGTTCCTGTTGACACTATGAGGTATTTCCTGTTCAGGCAGATGCCTTTTGGAAGTGATGGTGATTTCAGCGAAGCCCAGTTTATTGAAAGGGTTAATAATGAATTGGCAAGCGAGCTGGGGAATTTGGTTTCAAGAAGTATTGTTTTGATTGATAAATATTCCAATTCTGAAGTTCCTGCAGGAATTGCTGATGTTAAATTAAAAAATAAGTATGCACAAATGTTAAAGAATTATCATTCTGAAATGAACAAACTGGATTATTATAATGCTTTGAATACTGTTTTTAAATTTGTCCACTTGGTGAATAAATACATTTCTGATAAGGAGCCGTGGAAATTAAGCGATGGCGGGGAATTGCATAATGTGTTGTTCACTCTTGCGCAGTGCATTAACGCAGTTAGTTGTCTGATTTATCCTTTCATGCCTGAGACGAGTGAAGAGATTGACACTCAGTTGGGAAAGGGAAAGGGTTATAATAAAAATTTTGATAACATTAAAAGAAATGTGAAGATAAAAAAAGGGAAAATATTGTTCCCTAGAATAAGCAGGTGAAAATTATTGGATGAAATCAGTTTTGAGGATTTTAAGAAAGTGGTTTTAAGGACTGGGAAAATTGTCAGCTGCGAGGACGCTGGCGACAATCTTTACAAGTTAAAAGTTAAGGCTGACAGGGAAAGGGTTCTGCTTGCAGGCTTGAAAAAGTATTATTCAAAGGATGAATTACTCGGGAAAACTGTCATAGTGGTTGTTAATCTGGAGCCTAAGAAGATGCGCGGAGCGGTGAGCGAGGGCATGATACTGGCTGCTGATAAGGAAGGTGAAGTGTCTTTGTTAACCACTGACAAGATTATGCCTGAGGATTCTGAAATAAGGTAATGGTTTGAGCCAGATCGGATTTGAACCGACGACCACCACGTTATCAGCGTGGCGCCCCACCAGACTAGGCCACTGGCTCATTAAATTAATATGAGAACGCTTTCCCTTTTAAAAATTTTTTACTGCGGGAGTTGGGAGGTTCCGGGTATACTTAATAGTTCTTGATATGGTGCTATAAAATTAAAAAATTGCTGGATTAAGTTTCCTGCTATTTCTGAGGAGCGCGTTGTTAATAATGCGAGTCCTCCTGCAAAATCTCCTTTTATTAATAAGTCAATTACTGGCGCGAGATTGAAGTAGAAAAGGGCTGTTAATATTCCTGTAATTATGAATAATATCCACGGTATGAAGAATTGGAAGGGCTTTAATACTATTACCATCCCGCACATTATGAAAAGTATTACTGTCACTGCCAGGCTCGCGCCTGATAATATTGCAAGGATTAGTAATTCATCATTGGGTATTATGCTGAAAAATAATGAATTGTTCATTCCCATTATTGAAAGGAATAATACTCCTCCGAAGAGTATTAACTGGATTATTAAATCATTCATGAGAGGAGGGTGGGTTGCAGCCTCTACTCTTTCTTGAATTTTTTGTTCAATATTCTCTTCAACCATTGATTTTAATGGAAAAGTTAATATTTTATAAAATTAGCCCTTAAATGGTTAATTATGGACGAGTTAATATTTTTGGGCACGGGGGGCGGCAGGTTTACTACTTTGTTCCAGTCAAGAGCCACTGGAGGGTTAATCTTTAATACTTCAGGGCACCAGATTCACATAGACCCCGGCCCTGGAGCTTTGCTGAGGTGCAGGGAGTGCAAAGTTTATCCTTTCAAGACTGATATTTTAATGGCTACTCATTCGCACATTGACCACGTTAATGATTTGAATATGATGATTGAAGGAGTGACTAATGCTGCCACGCGCAAAAGGGGTGTTCTCGTTACTGTCAAGGAAGTTATGGATGAGATTGTCACTGACTATCATAAGAATTTATTGAAAGAAATCATTATTGTGAAATCTGGAATGGAGGTTAAAATTAATAACTTAAGGGTTCTGGCTGTTAAGTGCAGCCATTTGAAGAGTGAATGCGTTGGCTTCAAGTTTTACACTAATAATTATTGCCTCTATTACACTGGTGATACAAGCGTTTATCCGGGCTTTGAGAAGAATTTTGAGGATGTTGATTTTTTAATTGCCAACGTGATGAGGCCTGACAATAACCAGCTGCCCCACCACATGTGCACTGATGACTTAATCAGTGTTTTAAAGAATTCCGAGCATGAGATTAAGCTCGTGATTATTAATCATTTCGGGACAATTATGCTGCGGGCCGGCGCTGAGAATGAAGCTGCGAGGATTATGAAAGAGACTGGTGTTAAAACTATTGCTGCTGCTGATTCGTTAATTGTGAAATTGAATGACAATTTATTGAAGAAGTAGGAAAGCAGCAACTCCCACAATTATTATAATTACTGCTATTACTGCTATTATAATCATATTATTGTTAGATTGTTTTTTTGCGGCGCTGGTTATGTTCAAGTCCAGCGGCTCTTCTTCTGTTGGAATAACCTCATGGGTGCCGTCCATGATGTTGACAACTTTTTCGTAAATGTTTGGCTGCTTAATTTTTAATTCGTCCAAGTATTTTTTGAACTGTGAAGGGTTATTCTTTTCAAGTATTTGAAGTTTTGATAAAAATTCGTCAAATTTCATTAGTGAAATATTATTAACTGGTTAAATTAAAAGATTTTTAAAAAGTAAAATTGTCTAATTCCTATTGTTATGAAAATTCCTGCTGAGGTAAAATACCAGATTAATAATATGGTAAGCAGATTGAGCAAAGTGAAGGCTAGGACTACTGAATTAGTGTCTTTGTACGTGCCGGACGGTTTTAACATTAATGATGTTAAGAACCAGTTAAGCGATGAATTATCATTAAGCTCTAATATTAAAAGCAAGCAGACGAGGAAAGCTGTCTTGAGCGCTATTGAAAAAATTATAAACGAATTGAAGAGGTACCAGAAGACTCCGAAGAATGGCTTGATTATTTTCTGCGGCGACATTGAGCAGAATCCGGGAAAACAGGATACTGAAATTTTCGTATTGGACAACCTGCCTTTGCCTGTTAGTTTGAGGCTGTACAGGACTGAACAGACTTTCGTATTAGAGCCTTTGAGGCAGATGGTTAATCCAAAGAATGTTTACGGGTTGATTAGTATTGACAAGAATGATGCTGCTATTGCTGTGCTTCACGGGAGCAGCACTAAGATTCTGTCAAAATTAAGCAGCTGCATTCCCGGAAAGTTCAGGGCTGGTGGCCAGAGTGCTGCGCGTTTCAGCAGGGTGAGGGATAATTTAACCAAAGCATGGTATGAGGAAGTGAGCCTGAAAACTAATGCTGTTTTGGGGCAGGTGGAGGATTTGAAGGGTATAATTGTAGGTGGTCCGAGCCAGACAAAGGAGTCTTTCTTAAGGGAGAAGAAGTTAAGCCCTGAATTGAAGAAGAAAGTTATTGCTGTTATTGATACTGGTTACGCTGGTGCTGACGGGATTAAGGAATTATTGAACAAGAGCCAGGAAGTTATTGCAGGCGAGGATGTGATTATTGAGAAGAAATTAATTACTGAATTTTTCAGGAGGCTGGCAAAGGATGAGAAAGTGACTTATGGTCTGGAGAAAATAATTAATGCTGTCAAGTTGGGCGCGGTGGAGAAAATATTAATCACTGATAATCTGCCTCCTGAAACTATTGAGAAATTAATGGATTTGGCAAAGCAGTACAAAACTGAAGTGAAGATTGTGTCAACTGATACTGAGGAGGGCGAGCAGTTAAAATTGATGGGCGGCACTGGCGCTTTTCTCAGGTATGATATTGGACAAGTATGAGATTAAATCAAGAGGTTCTTTGCTTGGAGTAATAATATTATTTGTTTTGCCTTCCATTCGGCGTTTAATCCTCCATTCTCCTTTGTATTCATTATCAAAAGTTGTTGTTCTTGGCACGCTTACCAAAGAGTAATATACAGGGTATTCAGAAAAAACAGGCAGTTTGACAAATAAAACAGTTTCATATTTGCACAAAGGCTCAAATTTTCCTGCAATAACCCTGCAGCACCCTTTCTTGTAAGGTGTTCCGTCAGGCCTTAATTCTTCAGCGTCCCTTAATCTTACAATCTCCCTTTTCTCGTCATCCTTAGTAAAAGCATCCCAGTACGTTTCTTTGAATATGCCCCTCTCATCCCCTCTTACTGTTGAATTTCCTTTCTTGAATGGTTCGTAAATGATGCCAATTAATCTGTTTATGGAATCAAGTCTTATGATTCCTTCATGCTCATATCTTTCCTTCTCGTGCTCGTATTTGTAATAACCTTTTATAATATAATCATTGCTTGGAGGGTTTAATGCTTTGATGAGTATTTCCAGCACTTTTTTCCTGCCCCTTAAATCATTCTCTATTAAGGGTATGAATTCTTTTGGCATGTAATCCGAAGACATCCAATTGAGGCTCATTTTCAATAAGATTTAATAAATACTAATCTTATAAATTATTCTGATGAGCGGCGTGTCTTTGAGGAGTGTTGAGAAGTTGCTGAAACTGGCTGGCTGCAAGAGGATTAGTTCTGACGCGTGCAGGGAATTGAAGGATTATTTGGAATCTGACGGCGTAAGGATTGGGAAACTGGCGTGGAAGTTTGCAAAGCATGCTGGCAGAAGGACTGTCATGGCTGAGGATGTTAAATTAGCTGTTGAAACTATGCAGTGAATTCAAAAAGGTTTAAAAAATCATAACGCAATTCTTTCATCATGTCAGGAGTTAAACCTGTTGATGTTCACAGCATAAAGGAAGGAAGATATATTGTAATGGAGGGCGTTCCATGCATTGTTAAGAGCATTAAATCCAGCGCTCCGGGTAAGCATGGGCATGCAAAGTTCAGGATTGAGGCTGTGGGCATTTTTGACAACAAGAAAAGGGTTGAAGTCAAGAGCGGGCACACTAGGTGCGAGGTTCCGGTTATTGAAAAGAAGAGCGGACAAGTGCTGAGCATTGCGAATAATAAGGTTCAGATTATGGACATGGAAACTTATGAAACTATGGAGCTGCCTGTGCCTGAAGAGGAAGATTTGAAGAATAAGGTTAAGCCTGGCGTGGAAGTCACTTATTGGGACGTGATGGGCACTAAGCAGATTAAGGGCTTGAAATAATAAGGTTTTTAAACAAATTTTGTTCAGTGAATTATTTGATGGGTTTTGATTTTTCGTCTTATTTAATGCCTTGGGGTGTTGGGGGAACGATTTTATTATTCGCTGTTAGTTTGAATACTGGGGAGATTACTGATTTAATGAATGGCCTGAACCTGGATTATTTTGGCTGGGTTAAATTTCTTGCTAACGCGTTCATTTTCTTATTTTTCCTAGCAATAGTATTGATACCGCCGGTTAGGAATAATTTGTATAAATTGTTGGACTTAATTTTTGGCTATCCTGTGAAAGTTCTGGAAAAATTTTTCCGCTAACTCTTGTCACCGTACTGGACTTCATTAATTAGTGTTCCTAATTCTCTTTCATAATCAATGTTTCTGATTACTTTATTTGTGATTATTTCAACTGAATTGCTGAAAGTATTGAACTGGGTTCTTCCGTAAATTATTACTTCTGCGCCTATAATTACGTCTTTAACCTGCTCTACTGGGAAGGCTGAGTCTTCATTCTTGTCCGCTAATTTCACTGCTTCACCAGTTGCTATCCCTAATACTTCTTCTGCATCCCTGCCGAAACTCGTGCATCTTATGTTGGCTGTTCCGTCGTCAAGCACGAACGAAACTCTCATCTTCTTTTCAGGCACTACTTTGCCGTGCGAGGCGCACATGAATATTCCATTGTCCATTTTCACGCTTTTTTTGCATTCAGGGCACACGTTAAAGAAGCAGTTGCTTTTGAAAACTTGGACAATGATTCCCAGAACCCTTACGTTCATGTCCCTTTTAATTTCCACCAAGTCTATCCTCTCATTTTTTCTCTGCACTTCGCTCGCGGAAGGTATTGATTTGCTGTCAACGTCTTCAGGGTTTATTCTGATTTTTGTCCTGAAACTCACGTGCAGTTCCAGCTTGCCGAACTTGTTTTCCTTTACGTAAGCGTTTATTACTTTCAGAACGTCCCCTTCTTTTATGTTTTTGAAGATTTCAATATTGTCATTCCAGAATACGACTCTTACAAATCCTGTGCCGTCGCTTAATGATAAAGCCCCTACCTGCAGTTCTTTCCCGTCCTTTTCATACTTTGTTATTGGGTAAATGTCAACTGCCCTTCCGAGTACTATTACGTTGCGCAGTCCGCTGACTAAGTTTTCAATGTTTGCGTAATCCTTGCTCGCGTCGCTGTCTATTAAACTAACGCTTAACTCGTTGGATATTATGTGCGCTGCCCCGTCCCTGCTTACTAAATTGTCCAATTCCTTGATTTTCGCGTTAATTTTAGTTTCAAGCACTTTCCTGTCAATGCCTGTGCTTTTTATTATCCTGTCAATTATTTCTTCATAATCCATGGTTAATAGAATAATAAGTTCTTTCAATTTTAAACTTTGTGCAGGGAATCATGGTTTTCACTCCTGAGTTAATAATAAAGTTTTTAAACGGGATTTTTTCATTCCATACTTCGATGATTAATTATGATTGATAACTTTGGAAGTTTGAACTGCAAATATGATGAATTAATTAATGAATTGTTTGAGGAAGTTCTTTGTGACAATTGCAGGAGGACTATTAAATTGGGCAATGCTGAGGCTAAAATTATTAATCTTGTGAATAATAATACTTTGTTCCTGTGCAGGGACTGCAATGATAAAATTATGAACCAAATCAGGAAGATTTAATTTTTGATTTCTTGTTCAAATCTATATGGAACCATCTTGGCAGCAGGAATAACCCTGGTGTTGCGAATAAGAATACTAATCCTAATTCCCATAACGCGAGTGGTGTTGTCCTGAAAATAGTGTTAAAGAATGGGTTGTAAATGAACAATAATTGCATTATTAGCGAGCCTGCAACTCCTAATGTTAAGAATTTGTTTGAAAGGAAATTTTCCTTAAAGCTTCTGCTCCACACCCCTTTATCATCATCCCTGCAGTTGAACACGAAAAATAATTCGTAAAAGATTGCGCTTGAAATCGCCATAGTTCTTGCTTTTGACAATGCATCTGTTGCGCTTGTTATGAAGAATCCTTCCGCGCTGAGCGATAAAAAATATAAGATAAGAGATGCTACTGCATCTATTAGTCCCGCGAATAGGATAAAAACTGCAACTTCCTTGACTAATGAATATTTTGGGTTCCTTGGCTTCCTTTGCATGACATTGTCTGCGGGCGGGTCCATGCTCAGGGCAAGGGCTGGCAGCCCGTCTGTTACTAAGTTCATCCATAATATGTGAACCGGCAGGAAAGGTATTGGCCATCTCAGCATTACAGCAGCAGTGACTTCAAGGATGGTGTCCGCGTTTGATGCTAACAAGAATTTGACGAATTTTTTAATATTGTCAAAGATTCCGCGTCCTTCCCTGACAGCGCTGACTATTGTGGTGAAATTATCATCTGTTAATACCATCTCGCTGGCTTCCTTGCTCACATCAGTCCCTGTGATTCCCATAGCAATCCCTATATGCGCTGATTTCAGTGCTGGCGCGTCATTCACTCCGTCGCCAGTGACTGCAACAATTTCGCCTTTGTTTTTTAATTCTTTGACTATTTTGAATTTGTTTTCAGGGCTTATGCGCGCGAAAATGACTACATTATTGACTGCTTTTGAAAAATCTGCATCGCTCATCTTGTCAACTTCTTTGCTTGTCAATGCAATATCCTTGTCTTCATTGAATAAGCCAATGCTTTT
>PEWF01000106.1 GCA_002779595.1 archaeon CG07_land_8_20_14_0_80_38_8
TTTCGTGCAGTGGTTTGCTCACCCTGCCGAACAAATTCAAACCCCTGCTCATGCCCAGATAATTCTTCTCCAATCCGAATTCAAGCATTTCCTGATTAAAGCCCTTAAAATTTTCCTGGTACTGCGCATCCCCGACAGCGCCAACCAGACCAAGATACACTAATTTTTCAAATGAAGGGTTTAATTCTTTTGCAACCAGATAGCACAACCCGCTCGCGCTGTAAGAATCATCATAAATTCCCGGATTAAAATGAATGAGATTCTCATGCTCAAAATTATCCTGTATTTGATGATGGTCTATGATGATGAACTTTTTCCTGCCAACGTAATCTTTCACTATGCTCAACTGCCCGCTTCCCATGTCAGCAATAATAATTAAGTCATCAGATGATTCCCTGAGCACTTTATCATCTTCCAGTTGTTTCAGGACTTTAACAGTGAATGTTTTTCCATAACTCATTAATAATTTCCCGATAATTCCTGCACTGCTCAAACCGTCAGCATCCAAATGAGCCAGCAGTAAAATCTTGCCTGCTTCGTGTATGAATTCCTTAATTTTTTCAAAAATTTTTTTATCAAAAAAAGATTCCATTTTTTTTATTCTACAAGTATTTTTGCAGATTCAATATTGTAAGTCCAGTCAGAAGGAAGAATCTTCTTATTCTTGTAATATTTCACTAATCTTTTAATCTTGCTTTCTATCAGTTTAAAACCATAATTTGAATGCAAATCCTTCCTGCTGCTTTCAAGATGCTTCTTTACCTTAACAGCCCTTTTCAGCAGATTAAACAAATCCTCAGGCATTTCACCGTAATTATTGGACTCCTTCATAATATGGCTTAATTTTTTGCCTGTGATTAGTCTCACGTCAGGCACGCCGTACTCATCCCTTAGAACAGCCCCAATCTGCGCGCTCTGCATGCCTTTGCTGCCCATTTTCTGCACTAATTTTTCAACTTCATTGCCCTTATACCCGACCCATTTAGGGGATTCTGTCCTTAAAGGCTTATTACTGCCGCTTTTTCCCTTGCTGTGGGAGTGCATTCTTGCCATAACACAATAGACAACACTATTCCTTTAAAAAGATTATCCCCCAGAATATTTTATAAAATGCATTTTTTAATAAATACTCAGTAATGGGGATAAAACGAACAAATTATTTAATGGATTTATTGTCATCAGAAGATTTGGAGCAGAGCAACGGAAAATCTTACCTGAGACTGAACAGGAAAGATGAGGTTGAATTATTCATCAACAGTTACAATCCTGGATATAATGCTTCAATAAGACTCCATGACAATTACAAGAATTTCAGAATATATGAATTAAGGCTGAATAAGAAGATTAAAAGAGAGGATTTTAATGAGATGCGCAGCAGATTATTATCAGAATATGAAGTGTTAATTGGCGGACCAAGATTTGTTCTGATTCAAGGGGAGGAACTGATTGAAAATTTATTAAAGGAATTAAAGGTTATAAAATAAGACTTATGAAGGAAGTTTTCAATAAAATATTCTTAATAAAAGGCTACTGCAACACTTACTACGTTGATGACGAAGTCAAAGTGTTAATTGATGCAGGCAGTGATGTTAAAAAACCTGTGGATTTGCTGATTCTTACTCATTTGCATCCTGACCACGCATTCTTCGCGCAGAAAATTAAGGAAAGAACGGACTGCAAGATTCTCATAAGCGAGGAGGACAACAAAATCCAATTATTGCTAAAATATTTCCCTGAATGGGACGGCAAAAAAATAGAATTTTTCAAGCCTGACAAATTGCTTGAAAATGGAAGCATTATCAGAACAGGCAAGTATTCATTCAGGGTGATTCACGCCCCAGGGCACACTCTTGGAAGCGCGTGCTTGTTCGAGCCTGTGCATAAAATTTTGTTCAGCGGTGACGTATTATTCGCTGACGGATTCATCGGCAGGACTGATTTGCCTCACAGCAGCCCTGAAAAAATGAAAACAACTCTTGAAGAATTAAAAAAAATTGATTACAAAATATTGCTTCCAGGGCACGGCAGGATAGTAAAGAAAGATTTATAACTTACTTTTTTTCTTTTATTTTCTTTAATGAATAATACATGTTTTGTTTATGCAATGGATTGCGAAGGAAAAAGATTAAATGAGTTATTAGAAGAAGAGTATAACAAATCAGTAAAGCAGTATTTAATAACTGATTTAACAAATATTTACAATGTGAAAGAATCGGATGTATTAAGAGAAGAATCATCAAAAATCGGAAAATATGATATTAAAGAATTTATTAAATTAGAATATGATAAAGAATATTTTTATGCACCTGTTTATACTTTGAATAAGTTCAGAAAAGGAGATAAATTAGTCTATACATTGGAATCTCAGGTGAGAATTGATAATGCTGTCAGGGCTTCGCGCATTTTGAATAGTTTACGCGTGAATAATTTCATTAACATAGGATTATCCGGTGCTTTGCAGGAGGATTTGGGTATTGGTGACGTAATCTGTTCAAACAAATCAATGTATAAAGAAATTAATTCTGATGTTTTTAAAACAATAAATGTTAAGAAACCAAAAATTGTTTTAGGAGATTATCTTGTCTGTCCTACCGGAACAACGGACTGGTTCTGTGAAGTTGAAGAAAAGAAAAACTTCAGAAAAATTACTGGAGCATATTCAATTGATGTTGAAAGTGCAGTAATTGCATCAAATCTCAGAGGAAATATTGAACTTTACAGGGTAATAAGCGATGAATTGAATGATTCTCAGAAAAATTTTTGTGATAATATCAGCAGTTCTGTCAAATTCTTGGACAAATTTGTTGAAGAACTCATTGAGAATTTATGACTTCTTCCTGCCTCTTCGTTCAACGCTTTTCAAGCGCTCCAAAACTTGCGCGTCATTATAATTTTCTTTTATTGTCTCAAAGCACTTCCTCCACACCCTATTATGCTTTGCAATTAAAGCCTGCTTGATTAAGTGCAAATCCACTGCCTTATCCTCAGCTTTGCAGCTTAAACTGCCCAGGCCGAAATCAATGAAGAAGACTTTGCCATTGCTCAGTATCATATTGCTAGTTGTCAAATCCCCGTGAATAATATTATTCCCGTGCAGAGCATTAATCCCCCTGCCGACTTTCATGAACAGGCAGTTTAATTCCTTTTCATCAAGAGCATTAATATAATTTTTCAATAATTCCCCTTTAACGTAATCCATCTTAAAGGAGTACTTCTCAATGCCTGAAACTTTAGGAACACAAACCCCTGCACTGCTGGCGCGCCTTAACAAATTAATTTCATTCTTAGTCCTTGCCTTCCTTAACTTCTCATCCAATTCCTTAATCCTGTAACTTTTGCGCGCCCGCTTCTTCAATAATGTTTTCTCATTCACTTCGTAAATTACTGCTTCCGCGCCCCTGAATAATTCCTTCAACGCCAAGCCACCTCAACTTCCTCAGTGCGCGTGCGCTGGTTAATAATAGTGTCCTCCATTTTGTCCGCGCCAGAACTATCATACTTCAGCAATCCTGTCCATGCAATCATTGCAGCATTATCAGCAGCGTATTCTGCTGGCAATGGCTTGAACTTTGCGCCCCGCTCTTTGCACATAATCCTGCACATTTCCTGCAAACGCTTATTGCACCCCACTCCTCCTGCCACGACTAATTCTTTCTTGCTGCAGTGCGCCAATGCCCTTTCGCTGATTTCCACTAATTCTGCAAAAACAGTTTCCTGCACGCTGTAGCACAAATCATTAATATTGTATTGTTTGCTTTCAATTTTCTGCTTCAGATTAGTGTATAATCCACCGAAATTAACATCCATTCCCTTAACATTATAGGGCAGTTCAACAAAATTTTTACCTTTCAGTGCCGATTCCTCAATTTTTTTGCCTGCAGGGAATCCCAAGCCAATTAATCTGCCGAAGTGGTCAATGAAATTGCCTGCTCCCATGTCAAGGGTTTCACCGAAAACGCGGTACTTGCCCTCCTGAAAAGCAATAATCTGCGTATTTGCGCCGCTAACGTAAAGCATTACAGGGTCTTCAAAACCTGTTAATAATCTTGCAATCTCCAGATGCGCAACGCAGTGGTTGACTCCAATAATAGGAATCTTGTTCTTCAATGCCAAAGAGCGCGCTATTACTGCACCCAACTGCAGAACGCTTCCAATGCCGGGGCTCTGGCTGAAACTAACCAGTTCAACATCCTTCATACTCTTGCCTGCATTCTTTAATGCAGTTCTTATGACTTTGTCAAAATTTTCCAAGTGGTGCTCAATGATTAACTTAGGAATCATTCCCCCTTCCTCAGTTGTGAACATCGCATTTTCCGAACTGATAATTTTGTTATTATCCATAATGCTTGCGCCGAAAGTGTGCGCTGTTGACTCCAAACCAAGAACAATCATAACATTATTAGGAAGAATCAAGTATTTTTATTTACTTTGCTGCAAACTTTGTCCAAGTAAATCATAGCATTATTTAATGTTGGCATAAGGATTGCTTTAATATTATCCCCGCCAGTTACTGTATTGCCCATGTACTGCTCCAATGATTTGTCTAATAATATGATTGCACTGCCTAATTCAACACTTTTCCTGATTACTTTGTCAAATTTTTCGTAAACATTAATTTTTTCATTGTAATGAGGGGTTTCAAGAATAGTTGCTGAAGAACCCATAAAGTAAATGTCAAGAGTTTGGCTGTTTGCATCTTTTTTTTCAGTAATGTCATAAATGTTGAATTTTGTGCTCTTTAACTTGTATTCATAAACTTTAACATCCTTGTTGCCTGACGGGATTAACGTATTATTTTTTGAATTTTTCAGTGTTTGTTCTGAACCGCCGTATATTATTTTCATCAAAAAATCACACATCATCAGGATTAAATACTAAATATTTGTTTTTAAAAATTTAATTGTTTTTGAAAATAGTGTATCCGCACTTCCCGCACGAGTACCTGTTCTTATGCTCTGCCATGAAAACTCCGCTTCCGCACTTTATGCAGATTTTCTTGGTTCTTTCAAGTTTTCCGTCATTAATTTTATACGAAGTCCATTTCTTGCTTGTATTGCCTTTCCTGTGGGCTGTCTTCCCTTTTGCCTTGACATTCTTTTTCTTGCCCATTATTCACTCTTAACCTCTTCTGGTTTTGCTGCTGCCTGCTTTTCTTCTTTTTTCTCTTCTGGTTTTGCTTCTTCCTTCTTCTCTTCGAAAGTATTCCTTTTTATCAAGTATTTAGGCTCATTATTTTCCAAATCTTTACTGTTTTTGTAAACGTGCACCCTTATCATGCACTTGCTTTCGCCGTAAAAAGTCCTTATCTTATTAACTGAGATAAGCTTTTCATCCTTGTTCAGTAATTTTGCAGATTCAGCTAATATGATTTTCCTGTCAGGAGTTTTCTCGCCGAAATGCTCTATTTCAATCCTTACTTCCTCTCTTTTCATTAATGGATTATCATTTTTGTCAACAATTTTGCTTTTCATAATTACCTCACCCTTAATGCGAACATGCCTGCTGAACCAATTTTTAACTTCTTCGCAACCTCACTCTTTTCAGAATTAAAAATTACAACTAATCCTTTCCAGTTCCTGCTCGCGTCAACGTTCTGGCAAGTCGGGCAATTCTTCTTAGTCAATATCCTGTTGCACTTCTTGCACGCGTACTCATTCATTTCTTCTTCGCCTCTGCCTTGACTTCCTTCTTTTCAGCGCCCTTTGTTTCTTTCTTCTCAGCACTTATCCAGTCAAGTTTTCCAAGCCCTGACTGCCTCATTGTCAAGCCAATCTTTGCATCTTTCAGGCTTTTCATGCTGATTGCAATAACTCTTGCCCTTACGTAATCTCCAATGATTAAAGTTTTCTTGCTTTCCTTGCCTGCCAAAGATTTTGTCTTGCTGAAACTCACATAATCATCCATTACCTGGCTCATGTGCACGAATCCTTCAATAGGGCCAATCCTGACAAAAGCCCCGAAATCAGTTATTTCAGTAATTTCTCCTTCAACAATTTCCTTAATTAAAGGAGTGTAAATAAGAATCTTAAAAGTTGTTTCATAATAAACAGCCCCGTCTCCCGGAACAATCCTGCCCTCGCCAACGTTGATAACATCAGTTAAGCAGATAATGAACCTGTTATTGTCCAATAATTTATTCTCATACTCTTTGATAATGCTTTCCCTTATGCTTTCATCCAAGTTATCCTTGAATTTTGAAGGTGCCACTCTCACCCTGTCCTTTACTGTTAAAATTTTATACAATTTAAACCACCACTAGTCTCTTTTTGCTCTTGTTAAACGCTAAAGTTGAAATTTCTTCCGCTTTGGCGCGCTTACGTAAAAGTTTATCGTTTGTTGCTATAAAAGCGTTTTGCTTTTTTGCAATTTTTAATATTTTTGTATCAACGTCTCCCCCTTCTTCAGTACTTAAAATCTGGATTTTTTGCTTTAAAATATTTTCTTTCGCCTTTAATGCATCCTTAACCCCTTTTCTGTCAAGTTTTTCAAGTTCATCAATGCTGTCCTTTAATACTATTATCTCCTTCCTGCCGGGAAAGCCAGTATTGATTTGCCCTATAATGTCAATCCTGTCCCTTACTGGAAGGAAAAGAATGTTAGTGTCAAGTATTATTTTCAGATTATTTCACCCCAACCGCTTAATTTCCACCTGTTTCCTTCCCTTGTTGAAATCGCCACCCTTTCACCTTTAACGTTTGCAACAGGAAGTTTAAGATTAACCTTAACAGTATTATCCTGAACTTTTGCAACAACCCCAGTAGTCCTGTTAGTCCACACATTAATTAACAATAAGTCATTAACTTTCGGCTTAATATTATCAATCATTTTAATCTTTAATCCAAGCTCATCAGTTATTGGCACAGGCTTGTCAGCCAGGCACACAACGCTTCCCGCTAATTTGTCCGCTTTGCCGAAATAAGCATCAAGATTAGTGCTTAACCCGAAGCTTCCGCCCCTTACAACTTTTTTGACAAAAAAATTAGAATAATTCAATTTGTTAATGCTAGTTTTTAAAGGAGTCCACACTTCCACATTCTTCTTAACTTCCTTGATTCCCGGAAGAATAATAATTTCATCATTCTCATTTAAAACCCCCTGCTTTAACGCGCCTCCAAGCACTGTTCCTATTAATTTGTCAATGCTTGTCCCCGGCTTGTTAACGTCAAAACTCCTTGCTACGAGCATTATAGGATTCTCGTCCTCCTTCCTGTCAGGCGAAGGTATGAATTCCTCAATCGCTTCAAGCAAAGCGTCAATGTTAACTCCTGCCTGAGCGCTTAAAGGAATAACAGGCGCGTTCTCAGCAACAGTTCCTTTAACGAATTTCTTAATCTGCCCATAATTCTTCTCCAACTCCTCCTTATTAACCAAGTCAGCCTTGTTCTGAACAATTATAATATTCTTGATTCCTGTAATTTCCAAAGCCTTTAAATGCTCAGCAGTCTGCTGCTGGGGCACGGACTCATTCGCTGCAATTACGAGAATTGCGCCGTGGATTATTGAAGCACCGCTCAGCATAGTAGTCATTAAAGTTTCATGCCCCGGAGCATCAACGAAACTAATCATTCTCTGAAACTTATTATTCGACTCGTGCTTCATGCACTTATCGCTGATGGAATAAGCGCTGGGGCCCTCGCACTTTTCGCATTTCTTAATAATGCAGGAAGCATAACCTAACCTGATAGTTATGCCTCTCTTCATTTCCTCGCTGTGAGTATCAGTCCATTTACCTGTTAGTTTCTCCAGAAGCGTTGTCTTTCCGTGGTCAATATGCCCCACCATGCCGATTGTTACTTCTGGGATAATATTTTCAGCGCTTATTTCTTCTCACCTTCTTTTTCTTCAGGTTTTAAAACGTTTTCCAGTTTTTCCTTACCCTCTTCAACAACCTTAGTATTAATCTGGGCAATTGAGTCGCTCACAGTATGCCCTCTAACGCTTTTCTTCTTCCTTAAACCAGAAACATTGCTCCTTAATCCTATGCCTTTTGTGAGCAGTATTCTCTTCCTAGCAGTACCCTTTATTTCAGGCCTCATAGGAAAGCCGCTCTTATCGCTTCCGCCGGTAATCTGGAACTTGTATCCCTGCAAGTCAATCAATTCACCGTTGAATACGTCGCTAATTTTTTTGCCGTAGAATTTTTGTTCAGCATCCTTTGTTAATTCTTTCTGGTAACTTTTGCCCGTTTTCGGGTCGCTTATTACAATCTTCATCCAATTCATCACCTCTTCCCGAGAATATTTTTTTTTGAATACCTCAGTACTCGCAAGCCCACTGCCTGCAATATTCTAAAAACAATTATCCGCTTTAAAAATTTATTGCTTAAACACGTAAATTATCTCATTCGGAATCCTGATGATTTCAAAGTTCTTTTTAAGCCTTTTAAGCATTACTTCAAACCATATTCTTCTAGCGCGGGTCATTGGCTTATTGCTCAAGGTTTTTGTGGAAAAACTTGCAGCAACCCATTTTGCAGGCAACTGGTTAACAATGTCCTCAGTTAACCTGTGGCTCTTAGTGGTTTCAAGAATTTCAAACAATTTCAGCACAAAGCATAAATCATATTTTTTCCTGAAATTGTACTCGTCCCTTACAGCATCAAACAATAAAGTCCTGCCTTTAATCCGCTTGTTCTGATTAAAATATTCCTGGACAATTTTCAAATCCTTCATGCTGATATCAGCAGCCAAGTACTCCACTTTGCCAATGCCTGAACATTCCAGGCTGAGAGGGTGCATTCCGCACCCAATGTCAATTATTGACTCCGGCTTCCCGGTAACTGCGAATATTGATTTGTAAAACTCAGGATAAAACTTTAATCTTTCTTTTGTGCTCTGGTGCGATTTAAGCAAGCCAGTATAATCCCTTTTCCTGATTAATTCCTCCCGATTAATTGCAGGATTCTGGAAAGCGCCGTACTGCTTCCTTAACTGCGCCCTGACAATCTTGATAAAATTCTTATACTCCTTATTCCTGAACCTCTTATTCCTGGCAAGTTCAGTAACTTTTTTTGTCAAGTGCTCTTTCACTATTTTTTCTGCAACCTCAGGATTAATCCCTGATAATTCCTTTTTTTCCAGCACTTTGCCCACAATTTCATCAATCACTGTTGTTATTTTTAACGCGCTTATCATTTTTTAATAGTTCGACATTAATCGTTTAAAATTTTTATGTGCTAGAATCCTCACATGAAGAACGCATGGGGTTAAATTATATTGAAAAGAATATTGAAAAAATACTCAGCAAAGAATGCAGTCCTGAAAATTTCTGCAAAAACTCATACATTAAAGGATTAGTGTGCATTAACGAATTAGTCATTTTATACAAAAAAGTTGAATCTAAACCAGTCATTGGCAGGGTTGCAATCTCAGCGCTTGAAAAGACAATAAATGAGGGCGTGCTCAGGCAATTCCTCAACAATATTGAGGACAAAATTGAAGAAAAAATTGTTAACAGGCATAAAATAACCATTCCTTACGCCAGCACTGTCATTAATGATTTAAGCATTAAATACTCCTCCTCAGAAATAAATTATGACTCATTCATGGCAGGAGTTCAGGAAGTGGTTAAAATATTAAAAACAGCATATTATCATCCCAGAACCAGTAATTGGAAAGGGATTATTAATTTTGCAGCAAGAGGCAATGTTGAAAGAATAGTCAGTATGATAATTGCTGCAAAAAAAGGTGACAACTAAAATGGTTGAAACAGCAGAATCCAGCAGAATCCTGCATCCTGATTTGGAAAATTTTAACTACAATTTAGCACTAAGAACGAATTCGGAATATGATTTAGAGGAGTTTGTAAAATTTTACAGGAACACTTTAAATGATGAACTGCAGCAGTTAAAAGAGGCAGAGCCTTTGCTTGAAAGAGTGAATGAATCTGACGCTTTGATTAAGTACCTTTTCAGCAATTTTGAAATGCAAAAATGTGACAATGACTATAACCCCTTCCACGGAATGACAGCGGAACGAGGCACTGAAAGCAAATGCGTGAGTGACAGTTTCCTGTTCATCAAGCACAACCCCGAGCCATTCTTCGGAAGGGCATTTACAGAATTTGTTGAATTAGAAACCAGAAGCAGGAAAACAGTCAATAATAATGAAATTATTGATGAGGAATATTTTAGCATTTCATACTTCGCCTGCCCTTCCAAAAAAATCAGCGAATTAAGGAATAACAGCATAAAATTACTGGGTATTAATTACTGCCCCTCCAAGAGCAGTGAATTAATTATCACTTTCTTCGGGGATGACAAAGGACTGGAGCACAGGTTAAGATTACAAACTTATTAAAATAAGGAAAACAATTCTAATAATTTATGAGAAAAAAAGCAGTTAGTCCGTTAATTACTGAAAGGAAAATAATAAAAGACATGATTAAGGATTATGAAAAGAAGGAGAAGGAAATAAAGGATAAGAAGAGCAAATTAATCAAATCATTGGAAGAAGTTGAAAATTCACTGCAGACTATTAAAGCGTCAGAAGGTAAGAGTTCTGAAATGAGCAATTCAATAATTGAGGAAGCATTAAGCAATGAATCAGAGCATGAAATTCTGGGCAGGGACGTTCACAAAGTCCTGCAATTATTGAGGAAGAAGGGAAAATTAAGCTTCGCGCTCATCAATAAATTATTCGGCAAAGATTATGAGACTATTGCTGAATGGGCAGAAACCCTTGAAAATGAGGGTTTTGCAAAAATAAAAAAACCTTTAATATGCTCGCCTTACCTTGCCATTGCAGAATAACAATTCTTTTTTTT
This sequence comes from archaeon CG07_land_8_20_14_0_80_38_8, assembly GCA_002779595.1. GTDB lineage: Archaea > Nanobdellota > Nanobdellia > Tiddalikarchaeales > Tiddalikarchaeaceae > CG07-land. The sequence continues at coordinate 10,765 of PEWF01000106.1, forward strand.
TACAAAAAATATTTAAGTGATGCAGTGTATTTATTACTTTATTGTGGCTGAACTTAACAACAACGTTAAATACTTGTTAAGAGGTAATTTAAGATTATTAGTTCTTAACATTATTTCCAAGAATTCAATTCACGGCTACGCATTGTTTAAAGAATTGGAAAAAATTTACAAATGGCGCCCTTCATGCGGCACGCTTTACCCTGTCCTGTCAGAATTTGAGGAAAACGGCATAATTTTAGGCTCTGAAACTGTTGAATGCGGAAGGTGCAAAAAAATTTACACTATTACTGAAAAAGGCAGGACGCATTTGAAGGATATGATAAAAGATTTTCAGGGCTCACTGCAATTACTGCGCTTAAACGAAAGGTTTTAAACAAAATGAGTATTTTATGACTTTTATGAAGAAACTGCAATTATTAATTCTGCTATTATTTTTTCTCACCCCAGTTTTTGCATGGACATCTTATGGAAATGACAACATTAACAGTTTTCACACTGACGCGGAAGGCGAAAGCGTGCTGATTCCCGAATTCTCAGCACAACTCTCAGGAAGCGCAAGATTCAGCCCGTTAATTTATGATAATAAATTATTCGCATTCACTGACAAATTAACAGTTTTTAATGATGACGGAAGCATTGCATGGGTTTATGATTCAGGATTCGTGAAAAACAGCCCAATAATTTATGAGGATTCAGTCATTATCAGCAGTGACAAAGGATTAATCTGCTTATACTTGGACGGTTCATTAAAATGGAACGTTTCATCACCAATTGCAGAATCACCATTAATAGTTTACAATAATGATTTAATATTCAGCACTGCGAATGACGTGAGAGCCTACAATCCATTAACAGGGGATTTATTGTGGAATAATACGAGCATGACAGGATGCACCTCTCCAGGCATAATATTGGGCAATGATTTAATCATAGGATGCGGGAGCACTATTTACTCGCTTGATTTGGGCAATAATTCTGTGAATTTTGCCAAAAATTTAAACTACGGACTTGGCAAAGCAATCACTGCAAAAGACAATAATATTTTCGTTGCAGTGAACAATAAAATTATTGCATTAAATTTGCAGGGAGAAATAATAGGTTCGATTCCGTTCTTTTCATTAAAAACAGCGGTTAACACGAACCTTGCATCAGGTGATGAAGTTTACGCATGCGCATTAAACGGATTGCATGCAGTAAATCTTGGCGATGATTTCCTTTACTACGAGAACGTTTACCTTAACTACCCAAACTGCGCGAACCCAGTGCTTTTTGACTACAACAATGATGGTCATGCTGAAATATTATTCTCAATGAATAATTCCCTGAAAATAATCAACAGTGAAGGGGAAGAGCTTGCAAGCAAAACGTCAGATTCAAAATTATTCCTCACTGTTGACAATTTAAACAATGACGGTCTGGCAGAAGTTGCAGCACTGTCAGAAACCGGCAAATTAACAGTTTACAATACTGCATCGCCTGACAATACTGTGCACTTGTTGCTGAACGGTTCAGGATTAATTGCAGAAATAATCAATAACGGGCACGCTGACAGCAGTAATGCAACTCTGGCAATCATTTTCATGAATGAGAGTTTTTCAAAAACAGCCAGCATCCCTTCAGGAGGAAAAATTACTGAATTCTTCAAAATCACTCCCTTAGTAACTGGTGAGTTTTACATAAACGCGTCAATTACTGACGCTGTTGACTTCAATGCTTTAAACAATAATGATTCAATTGTTGTGCAAATTTTCCAGATAACGAATGATTCAGGATTGGAAATAATAAGCAATAACCACTTTTACGATTTTAATAATAATTACGAATCAGCGCTTAATTTACTGGACGTTAACGGCGACAAAATCAAAGAATACGTAATCAACACTACAGGCAGCGTTTATTATGACACTTTCATGGAGAACAGCAATTTTTACCCAATAGCTGACTTAATGTTAATCCTGAACTCATTCCCTGATGAAGTGTACGAGAATGAAGCACTGCAGGTTACTGCATCAATCACGAATACAGGAGTTTACAATATTACAAATGCTGCAGTGTCACTGCTCGTTGACGGATTCATAAATGACACTGTTAAGTATGACATTATGAAAAATTCAACCAAGAGTTTCAGTTTTAACCTGTCAGGTTTAACTGTTGGTTATCATTTTGTGAAAGTGCGCACAGATTATGACGCTGAAATCTGCGAAAATAATGAGGATAATAATGAACAATCCAAAGGAATAACAGTTTATGAAACACCACTCCATGAATTAAGCGTTTTAATAGACACTACAGGCACAACACTTTACAATAACATGCTGAAAATAATAATCAACAATTCAGGAACATTCAATGAAGATTTAAGAATAAGTTCAAATCCTGAATTCTTCACTTCAAAAACAGTAACGTCGAATAAGAAAACAGTGCAGGAATATTATGCTGAGCTTAAAAATATTCATGCAGGCGCGGAATCTTTCAATTTAACAATAAGTAATCAGTATTATTACTTCTCTCACATGATTGGATTAAACTTCTTATGCGAGTACGATAATGACTGCAGTAACGGCGAATACTGTTATGAAGGGGAATGCCTTGCAATCCCTGACAAGAGCATTAAAGTAATGGCAGACAATTACTCGAATGGAACAATTAGTGCAGAGTCAAACTTTTTAACAGGCATGCTTCCAATATTCTCTTTTGACTCGGACAATAAAATACTTTACTGGGTTGTTGTAGTAATCCTTGATTTAATCGCAAGTTACGGAATATACCTTGTATCGTACAAATTATTCAGGGAGCAGGCGCACTTATTAGGCATTACAAATTTTATACTATTCATAGGAATAACTTACGTGTTCGAGCCCGCGAATATGCAATTAGTTTTATTATTCGAATTAATACTCTCAGCAGTATTTTTCATGATAATGAGACAGGATTAGAAATTACTTTTTCATACTTTTTTCTATTTTTCCCTTAATCTCTAACTTGCTGACTTCTTTCAAGCGTCTTCTGTCCAGCTTCCTCTGCTGCCTTGAAATCCTTTTGTTGTAAACTTTTTTTGCCATAACTTTAACAATTAACTATTACAGCGATGTTTTTAAAAATTTACCTCTTCCTTTTAATTATTAAGTCATGATTCAGGATGAGATTAAAAGCGTTGAGGAAGAAATTCATAAGACTAAAAAGAATAAAGCCACTGAGAGGCACTTGGCAATGCTTTACTGCAAGCTCGGGAAATTAAGGGATGAGGCAGAGAAGAAAACCAGGGGTGGAGGCAAGGGCAAGGGCTACACTGTAAAGAAAAGCGGTGACGCGACAGCAACACTCGTCGGCTTCCCAAGCGTAGGAAAAAGCACACTAATCAATGCTTTAACGAATGCTGACTCGGAAGTTGCTGCTTATGATTTTACAACTTTAACTGCTATTCCAGGAATAATGAAATACAAGCAGGCAAGTTTCCAAATAGTTGATTTGCCTGGCATTATCTCCGATGCGAGTGTAGGCAGGGGAAAAGGGAAGGAGGTTTTAAGCGTTGTAAGGAATGCTGATTTGGTGATAATAATGCTTGATGCAAAAAAATTGCATCATTACAACATTATTACAAAAGAATTGCACGATGCAGGCATACGCCTGGATTCCAAACCTCCGGAAATAATGTTCAAGAATTCAATGAAGGGAGGGATTAAGGTTTCAGTTACTGTAAAACTCACCCATTTAAGCATTGAAATGGTTAAGGAAATGCTGAGGAATTACGGCTTCATTAACGGGGAAGTTATTATCAGGAAAAACGTTATTCCTGAAGAATTCATTGATGCATTATTGGGCAGCAGGCACTACGTTCCGTCGCTCACAATTATTAACAAAATAGATAATTTAAGCAGTGAAGAACTGGGAAGAGTGAGAAGGAAATTCCCAAACGCGGTATTAATAAGCGCTGAAAAAGAATGGGGCTTAGATGAATTAAGGGAGCAGATTTTCAGAAAGACGAAACTTATCAGGATTTACTTAAAACCCCATGGCAAACCAGCTGACATGAACGAGCCGTTAATAATGCATGAAGGAATCACTGTTAGGGATTTGGGTGTGAAAATCCACAAGGATTTTGTTAAAAATTTCAGGTACGCGCAGGTATGGGGCAAAAGCGCAAGATTCCCCGGACAAAAATTAGGAATCAACCACGAACTAAAAGACGAAGACATAGTAACAATAGTTATTTAGCAAAGTTTATAACAATCATTTTTTTTTTAACTCTTATTATTAGATGAGCAGCAAATTTGTACTGGAATGTATTCTCAAAGCGGATAATAATTTCTCCACTCCCGGAGAGCGAAATGAAGCGGTAGGGCAACTTTTCATGAAGTACGTGAAATATTTGAATTTATACCTTACAGAGGTTTTAAATCCTGAATATATTAATTTTAACTGTGATGATTACATTTGTACTGATTTCCAATTTCAGCCCAGCAATTATTTAATTAAGGAGTTAAGTAAGAGGAATAGGAGATACAAAGGCGGCGAGATTGCTTTCTTCAGCAATTTCAGAAGAGAAGATTTTGATTTTTTCATTGATATTGACCCTGATAACTATAAGACTTACATTACTGAGAGGGTTTGGCGCTGGAAGAAATTAATAGACTGCGATAAACCAAGAAGTTACGCAAAAGGTGTGAAAGACTTAAATTTGGCGCACTTAATATTAAAAGATTTTTACAACCAAGTCCAAGATGGTAAATACGAAACTAAGATAGAATAATCTACTTCTTCATCATCTGCTCCAATATTAACAGCCTGTTATATTTGCTTACCCTTTCGCCCCTGCACGGAGCGCCTGCTTTTATTTGGTTGCAGTGCCAGCCGAGGCATAAGTCGCTTATGAAGTCATCGCAGGTTTCGCCGCTCCTGTGGCTTACAACCACGTTCATCCCTGCTTTCTGCGCAGTCCTGCAAGCCTTATTCGCTTCAGTAATAGTTCCCGCCTGGTTAATTTTTAGCAATAAAGCGCTGCACGCTTTCAACCCAATACTTTTATGCAAACGCTCAGCACTAGTCACTAACAAGTCATCACCAACAACCTGCACTTTTCCCCTTAACTCCTTGTTCAATAATGCTGTTGTTTTAAAATCATCCTCATAAAAAGGGTCTTCAATGCTTATTAACGGATACTTCTTAACTAATGACTTGTAATAATCCAATAATTCTGCTTTGCCTAACTTTTTCCCGTTAATGTCATATTTTCCCTTCTTGTAAAATTCTGTTGACGCGGCATCAATACCAAGACTAACTTTCTTCCCGTAACCCAGATTATCCACTGCTTTAAGCACTAATCTGAACGCTTCCTCAACATCATTAACAGGCGGAGCAAACCCGCCCTCGTCGCCGACATTAACAGCAGTCTTCCCGTACTTTTTCAGTATAACACCCTTCAATTCATGGTAAACTTCGCTTGCAATCCTGATTTCGTCATTAAAACTCTTAGCATCAGGAATAATCATGCACTCCTGAATAGCTATACTATTCCCTGCGTGCTTCCCTCCGTTAATCACGTTCAATAACGGCGTTGGGAAGCCGTGAAAACCCCCCAAGTACTCGAACAATTGGACACCTTTCTCATTTGCAGCGCACCGCGCGCACGCCATGCTAACGCTTAATATGGCATTCGCGCCTAATCTTTTCTTGTTCTTAGTGCCGTCCAATTCCTTCATTGCATAATCTATCTTTTCCTGCTCAAAAACGTTCATTCCTTTCAGTTTATTATTAATAACAGTGTTAACGTTCTTAACTGCTTTATTAACTCCCAAACCATGAAAATTTCTGCCTTTATCCCTTAACTCGAACGCTTCATGCGAGCCAGTGCTTGCACCGCTCGGAACGCTTGCGACTCCAACATTATTATCAGTTCTTACCAAAGTCATAATTGTCGGGTTCCCGCGCGAGTCAAGAATCTGGAAACTCCTGATTAAATTTATGCTGCTCATTAGAAACTTTAAAAAGCCGAGCATTTTTATAGTTTTTTTAATGGCTGGCATTCGTTCTATCGGCATATTAACAGGTGTTGCAATAATTGTTATAATCAACTTATTCCTTATTTACACTGCTTACTTGTGGCTGGTTAATATTGAAGCAAGAAGCCAGGCAGAAGTGAAAGACGCTGTTAATAATTGGTGCGACTGCCTTGAAATAGTAGATGATAACGGGAGCAGAATATTAGTCATGAACATTAAATGCCCGCTGCTTT
>PEWF01000012.1 GCA_002779595.1 archaeon CG07_land_8_20_14_0_80_38_8
GTATTAAACCACGCATAAGCACCCACACCAGCCACTAACGTGATGAAGATGAGAAGAGTAACACTGATAACAGGAGTGACAGCACTGCGCATAATACTAAGTGTAATATTGGTTCATTTTAAATCTTATCTTCTGTTTAAAAACAAATATAAATAATCCATTTTTAAAATATTATTAATGGGCGAGGCTGAAGATATTCAGGAGAACGTGGATATTGCTTTCTCATATTTGCTGATGGATTTGAATAATCACTTTTCAACTGCTGAAGCAGGCTTGAAAGCAAGAAATGCCATAAAAGATAAATGGAAAAAAGTTGAGGAAGGAGAACTAAAAGCAATTGATGCACTGGACTCTTTATGCAAAACTTATGGTTTGCCAAAGCCGAAAAAACAATACAATGATTTGGCAATACTTGAAGGCAAAGGAATAATTAACACCTTCAAAAAAGGCTGGAAGAATGTCAAGAATGCATGGAAAAAAGTGAAAGCACCATTTAAATGGATTAAAAAACACGGAAAAATAATAACAATAATAATATCCGGAATAACACTCATAATAGCAGCAACAATAATATACTACTACATACTATAAAAATGATTAATTATGTTTAGTATGATTCTAATCTTTTAATTCTTTCATTTAGTGGAGGATGTGTTGAAAACAAATTTGTTATTATGCTCTTCTTGAAAGGGTTTACAATAAATAAATTAGCAGTTGCCTGATTTGAATAATCTCCGATTAATGGATGCATTGCAGAGTAAGTTTCAAGTTTTTTCAAAGCATTAATCAAACCATTTGGTTCATTGCATATTGCTACTGCTTCTTTGTCTGCAAAATACTCCCTTTCTCTTGATATTGCCATTCTTAAGATTAGAGCAATTATTGGTGTTACAAAAATTAACACTATTTGGCTTAACAAAATACCTATCCTGTTTTTTCTTCGTCTGACAAAGCTTTGGCTGATAAGTTAAAAAAAAGAGATTTAACTTTTCCTGCCAATACACCTGAATTAACTAAATT
>PEWF01000041.1 GCA_002779595.1 archaeon CG07_land_8_20_14_0_80_38_8
ACAATTCATCAGGATTGAACAATTTCTCATCTTCATAATCCCCTCCGAACACGATACCTGCAACATTATGCCCTCCCAATAATAAACTGCCCATTCCGCCCCTGCCAGCCCAGCCCTCGCTGCCGTAATTAATCTTGTTATTCACAATTTGAACGCTGTGAATCGCGCCCATATTCGTGTGCTCTGATGCTTTCCCAATGACTAAGCACCTGTATTTCAAGCCCTTAAATTTTGAAGAATAATTTTTGATTAAATATTTCTGGAACTTAATAGTGTCATCAGGAATACTTTTAATGTTTTTGAATTCAACGCTTAACTTCCCCTTAACATTCCTGACAATAATTATTTTCCTGCTTTTTGCTTTGCCTGTGATGTGAAGCGCTGAAAAACCAGTGCTTACTAATTCTATGCTCCCGCCGCCAAGAGTGCTCATGAAAAAAGTCGTTATTTGAGGGCTTCTGCCGCTGATTATTAAGCGGTAAGTTCCTGGAATGCCCAAACTCGTTAATGAACCTGCGCTGATAATCACATCATTCTTTGCAGAATAAACAGGCTCATCGTAAGTTTTCATTTTAAGATGATAATTTAAAGGGTAACTCACAGCCCCAAAATCATCACTGATAAATTCTTCAAAATTTTCACTGCCGGCATTAATTTTCAGAACTTTCATAAGAATATTAAGGATAATCTTATAATTTTTAAATTATCCCATCCTCTGAAATTCTAGATGATTAATGCGAAAAAAGAAGTGATGAAAGCCTACAAGAAAGGTTACGCCATTGGCAGCTTTAACGTGTGCAATCTTGAAACGTTCCAGGCAGTAGTTAACGCGAGCAATGAAACCAAGCAACCGGTTTTTTTGTCCACGAGCAATGCAAGCATTAAATACATGAACTTCGACAATATAATAAGATTAGGGGAAAACCTGAAAAAATTAAAAGTTTTCCTGCACTTAGACCATGGCAGTTATGAGAATGCCAAGAAATGCATTAACAGCGGAGCGTATAAGAGCGTAATGTTTGACGGCTCCAGCCTGCCGCTCGGCCAGAATATTAAGAAAACCAAGGAAATCGCAAAATTAGCGCACAGGAAAGGATTAATAGCAGAAGGCGAAGTCGGCATTCTGGACAATAAGAGCCTGACAAATATTAACGATGCGTCAGAGTTTGCAAAAAAAACAAATATTGACTTAATGGCTGTAAGCATCGGCAACATGCACGGCTTTTACAAATACATGCCAGTACTGGATTTGGAAAGATTGTCAAAAATTAATGAATCAATTAAAACTCCTTTAGTACTGCACGGCGCAAGCGGATTAGACGAGAACACTATTCAAATTGCAGTTAAGAGCGGAATCTGCAAGATTAATATTGACACTGAATTAAGATGGATTTACACTGAAGAAGTTAACAATTACATGAAAACGCGCGTAATTTCAAGACTAGACAAGAACAGTTTTGATATAAGGAGTTATTCAAGCATTGCGCGCGAAGCATTCAAGAACGAGATTATCAAGAAAATTAAATTATTTCGTCCATGACTAACAAGTCGTCATTCTTTTTCACGCTCACGTTCTCACTAACGTAATCACTGATTATTTTGAATTTCCATTCAGTGTGCTGGAACCTGAACGCGAGTACTGGAACGCAGTTGAATTTTTTGCAGAAATCAACCAGACTGTTCACTTCATCCTTGACAATCGTCTTATAATCAGTTCCTGAATATTTGCACTCAAAACCTAATATTTTCCTGCCGTTGCTTGCCAATAAGTCCGGCTGCTCCATCCTTGCCCTCCCGCTGCCAGCCACCCTCACAACTGCGAAACCCTTATCCTTCAAAAGAGCGAGCAGTTCCCTTTCATAACTTGCACCTTTGCTGTAGCAACCCATTAAAAGATTTAAAAATAAGCAATGTATTTTATTCTTTATGGTTAGTTTCGCATCAGTATGGGAATACATTTCAAATGACTGGAGCGCAACACTTAAATTCGTACTAATCGCAGGAATCGCTTTTTTAATACCTTTTATCGGGGAAATTTTCGTAATGGGCTTAATGATAAAATCAATAAGCAATGTTTTAATGAAAAAAGAAATTCCTGACCCAATGGAAAATATAAGCGAAACTTTGCTTGACGGATTAAAATACCTCATTTTTGCAGGAATAATTTCAATACCATTAATTATTATTACCTGGCTAACTTTCGGAGCATTAATAGTTTCAATGATTACTTCATTCAGTGCCAGCGCCCAGATGATGAGCACTGCAATGTTCTTAATTATGCAGTGGATTCCGGCATTGGTAATATTAACATTAATTTATTTACTAATACTCCCTCCTTTAACTGTGAATTATGCAGAAAAGAAAAAATTCAGCGCATTCTTTGACATTGCGAAAGCGTTCAGAGTAATATTCAACAATTTCGGTGACTGGCTGAGAATGCTGCTCATAACTTTTGTTTATTCAGTAGGAATTACAATCGTGGGTTTATTAGTGTCATTCACTTTTATAGGAGTATTATTAATACCTCCAATATCTTTGCTTGTTTCTGCAAAAATTCTCGGCGAATGGTTCGCAGACAACGCGAAATAAAAATTATTGCATCAGTTTTTTAAGATTTAATTCCAAAGCAATTGCAGGATTTTCAAGATTAAACCTTGCAAGAGTTTCAGGATTGATTTCCCCGAAATAACCCGCAACTTTGTCCTTAATAATAATGGCTGCGCACCTGCCCTTAATGAAGGCCCCATGATCATACTCCTTAATTTCATATTTCACGCTTAAATTGTTAAGCACCCATTCAGTTTCCTGCCTGACAGTTGTGAAATCAGCATCAGCACCGCACGCAACAAGAATTAAATGATTATGCTCACTCACTTCAGCTTTCTTCTTTTCGAACACTCTTCCAACTTCAAAAATTTTCTGCGGGTACTCATTATGAGTGTTCCTGCTTAAAAAATTAAGGCTCACAGGCAATAATTCATTTCTTAACGCATTCATTGAATTGCTCATGGGATTCGCAATTTCCACGCAGTCAGCGTTGAACAACACTTCCTTGTCAACCCTGTAATAATTAAGTATTTCCTGATATCCTAATCCTGCAATTAATTTCCTTAAAACCCTGGTGTAATCACTTAAACCCAATAATCCGCCGTTGGTTGAAATCTTCAAATCTTCAGAAATAATATTCTCGTAACCGTACATTATTCCAATATCCTCTATCACGTCAAATTCGTGCATAATATCAGTTCTGTAGAACGGAACCTGAACACTAACGCTGTCATCTGTCACTTTTTTAACGCCGAATCTTGCACGCTCCAATAAATCCCTTATCCTCTTATCATTTAATTCAATCCCTAATCTTTTAATTATGCTTGCCTTGTTTATCCTGAAAATTTCAGATTTGAAAACAGGAGTCATCATTGCCTTCCTGCCGTATTTTACCTTCACATTTTCAACAGTTCCGCCCCTGTCCGCAAGAGTGGATGCAACAAGGTTCAAAGCGCTGATAACATTTGAAAGACTCGTGCCTGTCACTTCAACAAAAACGTTCTTAGTTGCTTCAGTAATTTTCCCAACATCATCGCTGTTAATTATTGGAGGCATGCTTAAAACTTTCTTATCAGCATCAACAAGAATAGGATACTTTTTACAGCTGCTTATTATGCTGCCGAATTCTATTCCTTTAGGATGCTCTGATAATATTTCTTCCGGCGTCATCCTCTTCTCAAAACCCAGAGGAATAAAACTTATGCCGCCAGGCTTTACTGTCTTATAAGTCACAGGAAACTTAATCCTGTCAAAATCATAAATGCCAATCGCGCTCTTCCTCCTCCTCCTGCCGTAAGTAGTGTCAAGTTTTAACTGCAATTGTATCAACTGCTGTATAATAGGGTCATTAAAATTAAGATTTTTCACTACAGCGCACGCAATGTAAGGGCGGATTTTTTTAACGCTCTTGTCAACCTTTAACTCATAATTTGACTTCTTGGATTTGTAAACAGGCAGCCCTGTTTCAAGATTCAACGCGCCCTTCAACGCCCTTGCCAACCCTTCAACGCACCACAAATCAGGGCGGTTAGTGTCAGCAACTTCAACATTTAAAGTATCACCTTCTAATTCCTCAACTTCACTTTTCACAAAAAGAAGAATGTCCCATAATTTCTCATGATTTCTTGGAAGTTTTTTCCCGACCAAGTTCTGGAAATCCTTAAAGCTGAAATCAAAAGTAGGCATTTTTAATGTTTCACCTCAGCATTCCTTAGCCAGCTTAAATCATTAGTGAACAACTGGCGTATATCATTAATACTCCTTTCAGCCATGAAAGCCCTGTCAAAACCCAAACCCCATGCAATAACCGGCACTTTAACACCTAAAGGTTCAGTTACTTCCTTTCTGAATATTCCAGCACCGCCCAATTCCATCCATTTTCCTCTCCAGAAAATGTGCAAAGAAGCGCTGGGCTCAGTGTAAGGATAATAATCAGGCATAATTTTATACTTTTCAACCTTGGCTACTTTCTCGGCAAACATCCTTAACAAGCCGAACAATGAGCGCAGATTCATATCCTCTCCGAGAACTATCCCCTCCATTTGCAGAAATTCAGCGCCGTGCTTCCAGTCAATAACGTCAGGCCGCACATTCCTGTCAATAACAAAATACTTGCCAGGTATTTCCAAATCCTCATTCATAAGCATGCGCACGCTCGCACTAGTAGTCTGGCTTCTTAAAACATGCTTTTTTGTGAACTCCTCATCAAAAGGAATCCTCCAGCCAGCGCTGCCCTTAATGCCTTTCTCATGCGCCTTCTTGACTTTCTTCAAAAAATTCTTATACTCTTTCAATTCAGTTTTTTCCGGCTCTTTAATGTAAAAAATGTCATGAATACCCCTTGCAGGATGGTCCTGAGGCATGAACAAAGCGTCGCAGTTGGTGAAATTATTCTCAACATAAGGGCCGGTCATTTCCTTAAAACCCATGCTTGCAAATTTGTCCTTAGTTTTTTCAATAAACTCCTGATAAGGATGAAGTTTTCCATAATATTTTTTCGGCACAGCCTCTTTAACATTATACCTCCTGAAATCAGTGCTTTCCCAATCCTTAGATTTTATTACTTGAAGAGTATTCCTTTCCAATAATTTCCTGCCCAAATCCACTCCTCTCTTAATTACTTTAATACCAAGAGGCGTTGCTGCCAATTCACGCCCAATTTTCTCCTCAACATCCACTAATCCCCTTTCTTTCAGCGAGTCCAATTCCTCCTCATGCTTCACACTCTTAACATCCAAAGACTCTGCAACTAATTGCTTGAGAATAATAGTTTTCCTGCCTTCCTTTTTCAAATATTCTTTCCCAAGATTATTAATAATGATTTTTCCCTGATTAATCGACACGAATCCGCTCTGCCTGCAAAAACCCATTGCTTTATTGAACTCATTAGCGTCCAAACCAGCAGTTTTCCTCAAATCATCAAATGACTGGTTATTTTTCTTATCCAATTCTTCAAGAAACCTTAACTCAGGCAAGCCCTTCTTCGCAGTCTCCGCACCCCTCTTAGTCAGCTTAGCAATAACACTCTTGTCCTCCTTAATCACGATTAAACACTTATTATTCAGCCACTGCGCGCCACGCATAACTTCAATCTGGTCCAGTCCTGAAAGAGACATAATTTTCTCAACACTCGCAGGCTGGTTCAAATTAACAAGAACCTTCTTCTCAAAATCGTGAAGTGAATCAATAATGTCAGACAATTCATCCATACAAGTATTAAAACATAACTGCTTATTTAAATTTTATCCTAAAAATTTCAGCAAGTATTTTTTGCCAACTACCAGCACTAAAAAGAATACGCTGGCAATTAATGAAAAAAACTCAGAAATCCTTACTAATAATTCATAATTATATAAACTGCTCAAATCAGAAGTGAACAACAAGAACAGGTCAATAATTGAAACCAGCAATAATAAATGCAGGACAAGAGCCCTCCCGCACCATAACATTTTATTCTCCTTATTCTTAGTGGTAATGTAAATAACCACCATTGCACATAAAGCTGAAAGCAGGAAAAAAAATTCCAGGAAAGACATTATGAATGACAGGAAGTAAATCATTTCACCTTACCTCTCAAATAAATTAAAGGGCTGAGCATTAAGCATGCAGAACCAAGAACCCTTGGAATATTAAAAAATAATTCAACAATTCCAGTCTGAACAATAAACTCATTCAGTAAGAACTGCACCCCGTAAAGGATGAAACCAATGCTTAAATAAATGCGGAACTTCTGATTCGAACTGAACAATATTTTGAAGCCTCCAATAAAGTAAAATAATGAAATAATTAAATTTATCACAATTATACAAGCACATTGATTATTAAAAAAATTTGTGGTTAAAAATCCTTCAAGCGCTTCTGGTTAAAAGAATCGCAGACAAAAGTGTGGGGAGGGCTTACATTCCTGTACTCAAAACCCCAGTCATTAAGCATTTTAAGGGCATTACTGCTGATATTAGGCGCAGCAATCACTCCCTTAACATTACCAACACCCTTGCTTTTCTTAACCCTTTCAACGTAGCGCCTTAACTGAGTCACAGAATCCAAACCAGCAGTGTAGCGCTTGCACTCAACAATAACCAAATTACCATTACCGTCATGCCCGTACACGTCCAGGAAACCATAATCTGTCTGCTCCTCTCTTCTTATGGGCACAAAATCATCACTGATTAGCAAAGGATTCGAGTAAATCATGTCGCTCATATCCTTCTCAGAACCAATAAGTTTTAACTGTTCAGTATCCACTAACGGCGCAGACGTTAAAGAATAGACCTCAAAAATGTTAATCTTCATATTCCCAAAAGGTTTCAGGCTTGAACAATCAAGAGTCAGCACGTCCTTCTCCATTGAAACGCTGATTCCTGAACCTTGCGGCATCCAATTAACAGGATTAGTCCCGTCAGGACGGTGGATTAGAACAGTATAATCGTGCTTTATAATAATCATCCTGTCACCTTCCCCGAGAAAACTCTTAGCCCTTCCTTCATACTCAATCTCGCAGCTGCAGAAAATAACAGAAATAAACTTCTTGCTAACACTTTTCTCCAATGAATGGAACGCTTCAGTCAAATCCATAAATATTTTTTTTAATACTTAATCCTTTTATGAATTTTTCCAATAAAAGTCATGAAAAAATTTGCCTTAAAAAATGCGAGCGGAACGCAAAAAACATTAATAATCCAAAAACCTGCCAAAGTGAAAAATAAGAAGAACAATAAGACGATAATAGCCGGAACATACGACAATAAGTAAAAGAAAGGCATTAAAACCAATCCTGATAAGGATACGAAAGCAAAACTAATAATAAGCACTAAAATATTGACAACAAATTCAAGAATAACAGTGACTAAGAACATGAAAATAATCTCTGCCTTATTCTTCCCCCATAAATTCAAAAATTCCTGAAAAGCTGACAAAAAATTAATCCTCCTGAAAAACATTAAAGGAATAATAAAAGCTTCCAATAAGAAATTAAGAACATAAAGAAAAACTGCCACAATCAGGAACAAAATCAAGAATGCAAAAAAATTAAATATTAATTCAAAAATTCCCGCGTTCAGCAGCAAATTAGTCCATGAAAAAACCAGCAAAGGAATGAACAAACCAATTATTAACATTAACAATGCCTTGAATTTGAACAAAGAATGCGCCTCCTCTCCGAACTTCTTCAATGATTTCCTGAAATTAATCACCTTCATCTTAACAGCGTCAAACAATAATAATAAGGAAAAAGAATGAAAATATAACAGGATAACCCCGAAAACGAGTGATAAAATAAAAAATAAAGAGATAAGAACAATCTCAGCATTAAAACTAAAAAATTCATCAGCAATTCTGACATCAGCAAGGTTCAGAATATTGGGCATTGTCTTATAAAAAATTGCAGAGCATGACAGCAATCCTGAAAAACCGGAAAATAAAGCAATAACTCCAAGAATCAATTTTTCATTAAAATTCAAAAGTTTCACCTTACTAACTGTTTTCGTGAAAACTTCACTGATTATCCTCAAACCAAACGCTCTCATTATTACTCAATTCCAAAAAATTCAGTGCTTTTATTCTTTTTTCAAAACTTTTAATAAATAAGAAGTGGTAATTTTATTCAATGGTTTACCCCGAATCCTGGAAATGCCCGAATTGCAGGCACATTGTCAAGAATAACAAGATGTGCACTAACTGCAAATTCAAATATTCCCTCCACTACCCTGAATTGTGGAGCTGCCCTGAATGCGGGGAATTAATCAGCAATTCAAAAATTTGCCCGAAATGCAATTACCCGAACGAACTGCACTACCCCTATTTGTGGCACTGCCCTGAATGCAATAATTTGGTTCATTCAAGCACTTCCTGCAGCAAGTGCGGATACGAAGCAGCTGATGAAAAAAGTTCAGAAAATAAGATTAAACTCGAAAAAAAATTAAGAAAATATTTCACAATTTTAAAGGAAAGGAAAAACATTGTACTAATCAGTGCAGGAATAATCACACTATTGGGATTATTATTGTTATTCAGCATTCCTGCGCTTCCGGAAAATTACATAACCAAAGATTTTGCCAAAGCAGGCGAAAACTTCAACTTATACGTGAACACCAACCCTAATGCTGAAAGCGTGACACTCTCACTGACAAATCCAACAAGCGGCGAAGTGACTGAGTACTCTGCAGAGAAGAACGGTAAAACGAGCTGGATTGTCAGGAATTTAATGCTTAATGAAAGCGGGGAATGGAGCGCAATAGTAAAAATTAAGACTTTCAGCGCAACCACTGACTTAATAGACACATTAAACGTGCAAAGCATTTGCGAAGAAAATGATGACTGCAGTGACAACAAAGTTTGCTGCAACGGGGCGTGCATAACATCATGCATAAGCAATAATGACTGCGATGACAGCTTGACTCCGACAATTGACGTGTGCAATAACCCTAAAACCTGCAATTATTACTGCACCCACGAAGAACCAAGCTGTTCATTCAACAGCGACGATTACTGCCCGGTTAACTGCAACAGGGAAAATGATATTGACTGCACTAACTGCCCGAATAACCAAGTATTATGCAGTAATGCGTGCTACGAGACGTGCTACATTAATAATGACTGCGATGACAACAATATTTCAACGCAGGACAGTTGCGTGAAAAGCATAAACCCCTGCAATTCTTACTGCACCAACACTCCTTACTCTGAAATTAACTGCTCATCAGGGAAAATAAGGGTGGGCAGCGAGTGCGTGGTTCCCGCTTGCATGACTGAAGACGACTGCTATGACAACCGCGACAATTACGCATACAAGTGCTACAACGGCGGAACAATTAATGCGTACTGCTATTACCAGCCATGCCTTGCAGGGCAAATCGTGTGCAAAATTAACGGATTAAACGCGTGCGTTTACCCGGCATGCGATAATAATAATGACTGCGACAAAGGGGAGGCAGGAGTATTCTATTACTGCATGAACCACGGAACATGCGATGCTTACTGCACAGAAATCTGATACAATAATATTTTTATACATTCATCATTCTTATTAATCAAAAATGATGCGCGTAAAAAAAGATTATGAAAGTTTAAGGAATAAAGCATTCACAGTATTCAACACTGCCAACAAGAAAAAACACAGCGTTATTTACAAAATAGAAAAGGATGAATGGTGCTGCGACTGCACGTGGAACAGTTTAAAAGAAACCCATTGCTCGCACATAAAAGCAGTGATTAAAAAAATTAACTCAAAAAAAGCCGAGAAATTAGTTAAAAAATTAGGAATATGAAAATAATCAAAGGAATAATCATTAACCCAAAATTAATAATCACTTTCTTCAACAATTCCTTCCCTCCAACAGAGGCAGCAATGAATAATTTTACCAAAGTATTAGTAATGCACACCAATAATATGCTGATACTGCCAGTAGTGTAACTTATGCCTGCACCTGACAATGAAGCCATTGACAAAGTAATCGCGTCAGTATCCACAAAACCAGCCAGAGTGCTTGTAATAAAAGTTCCTGCCTGCCCGAAAAAATCATTGCCCAATTTTGAAACCAGTAAAATAACAGCCAATAAAGCAGTAAATTTCAGGGCAGGAATGAAATTAAAAGGGCTTTCATGAATAATACGCGCATTAGTATTATTCCCGCCCCTGCTCATAGTGAAAGAAATAATAATGCCAGTAACAGCTGAAAGAACCAAAGGAATGATTAATGAATAACTTAATTCAGGATTGAAAATGTATGCTTCCAGTAAAATCCTTAAAAACATTATGCTGGCAGCAACAGTTATGCCAGCAGCGCAGGAATTTAACAATTTACTGCTCTTCCTGCTAATAATTGACAAACTGCTCGCAACAGCAGTTGAACTAATCAATCCGCCCAACACTCCGCTCCAGAAAACGCCCTTATACGCACCCAAAAATTTGCCTGCAATGTAGCCCGCAAAACTAATGCCAAGAATTAAAACAACCATTAGCCATAAATTGTAAGGATTAATCACACCCAAAGGGTCAATTGACTGGTTTGGAAGCAACGGCAGGATTACAAAAGCCACTATTCCGAACTTTAACGCATCCAATAATTCGCCAGTTTTCATCTTCCTTGCAAAATTGTGGAGTATTTCCTTCTCAGTCAATATGAGAGTGGTAATAATTGCGAGCGCAACAGCCAAGTACTGGTAATCGTCAAAGTAAGAGATTAAACCAATCAAGTAAGTTAATAATAACACAATAGTGCTCGTAAGCCCGAAACTCTTATTATTGCTCCTGCTTGTGTCATAACCAACCACTACTAATAAGAAAACGCTCGCCACTGAAACAGGCATAACCCAGTCATTCAGAGTTGCATGGGCAATAAAGCTTGAAAGCATGCCCAATAATGAAAAGAAAGCAAGAGTCCTGATACCGCCAGGGTAACCCCTATGAACTCTTTCCCGGTCAATGCCAATCAAACCCCCCAAACCCAAAGCCAACAATATTTTGAACAATAAAGCACCGAAATCCATAAGTAAGAAATAATCCACTAATTGTTTAAAAAGTTTATAATTCCTCGCCTTTCATTAATTTAATAACAGCTTCAGCCACTTGCTCGCTGTACTCCGGATTTTCAGAACCTATCATTGACAACAACATTTTCTTGAACTCTGTCCCATCATTTCTTTTACCAGCAGGCATTGAATCCAACACTTTATTAAAAAATTTAATCATTCCCTGCGAATCCAAATTTTGAAGATATGAAAATTTTTCAGAAACTTCAAAAAATACTGGCAGGTTACGCCAAACACTGACCTTACCAGCCAAAGGGGATGCGTAATAATATTTCACAGCATTGCCCGCTGTTTTAACCGCAACTATGAAATGATTCTTATGAATTCCAAAAATTTCACTCATCATTGAAATTACTGCAGAACTAAAACCAATAAAAATTTCACCAGCCTGAACCTCCAAATCCTTAATTAAAATTTCCCGCTCACTGACACTCTTAAATAATCTTTTAAGGAATAATTTGTCACCCTCCAATAATCCCTTAACTTCCTCATAAAAAGAAGCGCGGTCACCCTTAAAACCACTGCTCAAACTGATTAACTTATTAACAGCATCCTTCCCCACCTGCTCATCAAAATCAAAACCTTTAGGAAAAGTTGCAAAAATATAATCATTATCATTGTCATCTTTTCTGATAATGAAATCAATAATTTTTTCCGCAACTAATTTAACACCCATAATTTCCTCCCTTAATGAGTAAATACTTTTTAATTCAGCAGAAAATTCAGCATTCAAAAGATGCAACAAAGCAGTTAATCCTCCTGATAAAACATCCAAATCTTCCGACATTTCATGCAGGCGAACAGCCCCGCACTCAGCCTGAAGAAGAATTAAACTATTCCTTATCACAATCAACGGCTTCGCGTATTGCCCTCTCATCACTAACGGCATCAAGTGTTAAGATACTTTTTTAAATTAAAAAATGTAATGGTAGGGGGAGTATGGGTGTTAAACAAGTCATTGTCAAAGGACTGGACAACCTGGAAGCAAGCATTTTTAAAAGCGTTTTCAAAGGGTTGAGCAACGGAATTGTTGAAGTTTTAAATGATGACAGTTATGACGAACTTGACTATTACGAATTAATCTCTCCCAACCCGCAGGATTACAACGTGTTAATATTAAACAGGCATCAGGAAAATTTTGCCTGCATAAAACCTGAAAATAAGTTCATATACTTTTCAATACCTAAGAATTTATGCAAAGAAGATTCTGAAAAACTTGTAAAAAATTATTACTTATTATTAATCAGCGACGCTTTCCTGCCCAAAAATGAAAATAATAAGCATAAAACTAATAATTGCGTGAATTCAGCAAATTTTTACTTCAACGAGAGCCTGGAATCAATGGACAAAAAATTACTGGAAAAAAATGAGTTATGCATTGACTGCCACCGAATGCTCGACTTGGATGTTAAGGATAATTTAATTAACGAGTTAATTTTTCCGCCAAGTAAATATTGTGCTTGTTCTTCACAATCCGCGCCTTAACCAAGTCGCCAATCTTATTATTTGAATTGAAAACAGTAACTAATTTATCCTTAACTTTAATGATTGATTCATTATTCAGCCAGCCAGGCAGTACAACCGCTCCGCTGACTTTGTCACCCTTGCTGAAAATAACCGGCAGTGACTTGCACTTATGAATGTTAAAATCATCCCTGTTCAGCAATAATTTATAATCCAATTCTTTGCCTAATTTTTCCAGACGCTTATTAAAATAATACCATAACTCCTCCTTAACTTTCAACCTCCTGCCGTGCTTCTGCTTCTCAAACTTCTGGATGCCAATTTTTGCATTCAATTTCTCCGCAAACAACACTAAACTCTTCATTGAATCATCATTAAAAGAAGGAATAAGTACAGGAGCAATTAACAAATCAATACCACAAGCCACGATGCACTCAGCAATTCTCATAATTTTCTTCACATCATAAGAATCCAGCCCTGATAATTCCTTAGCCAAGCACTCATCCAGAGTGTTCAGGCTGAGATTAATCCTGCCCAAACCAGCACGCGCCAAATCCTTGACTAATTCTTCGGACAATAATACTCCGTTAGTCTGCATGCTGACAATTTTAACATAAGGATTATTTTTCAAACCCTTAACCAGCCCAATAATATCCTTATACAATAATGGCTCGCCAATGCCGTCAATATGAGCCTCAACATCATCAACTTCCTTGTATTCAGCAACTTTATCAAAAAAATCCAGTAAGTAATTCAGTTCAACCTCGTACGTGTTAGGCTTCTTGGAGGACAATCCTTCATCCACGCTGCAGTAAACGCAGTTCAAAGGGCATCCGCTCACAGGCCGGACCTGCAATAAATTCGTTCCCCTGTCAATAATTCCAAAAACCTGCACACCAATCAAAGGAATGCCTGAATCCTTCATTATTATGAAATGATTCCTCATAATAATGACCTTAAAAGTAAAGAGAACACTAAACCAATGCCCAATACAACACCCAACAATAATGCCAATAATTGCACTCCAACTTCCTTCTGGCTTGCCATTCCAAAAGTTAAATCCCCCAAACCCATACTGTTAACCATTTGAGAGGACAATAAAGCGAATTGCTTGGAATATTCCAGAAATAATAATGCAGTTGCCGGGTCAGATTCCTTAAAAGTCTGCGAATACTCATAATAGGATATTGCAATAATAGGAATCAAACCATTTGACTGGACAAGATTAATATTCTCCCTTGCCAATTTATCGGACAATTCAATCCTTTCATCCACAACTTCCTCAGTCACACCCCTTAACTGCATGGCAAGATTAGCATTAGCCAAAGACCTTAAACTTTCAAAAATTGAATAAATGTAATTACCTCCATTATACGCTTCCTCACTAATTCCCAGCAAGTCCCACGCATTATCAGTATAATAAGAAGATTCAACAGATTCAGCATAAGTAATCATGTCACCAGCAGTTTCAATGCGCGCAAGAGCCAAATCCTTCAACAAGTCCTGGCTGAATTCAATGCTTAAATTATCATTAAAAGAATCCTTCAAATCAAGCCAAGTATTGCTAGTTTCCAAACGCACATACATGAAAGCAAGATTATACAACGCGTCAGGAATATCACTCTCATTATAATAATCCACAGCAGCATTATACAACTCCCTTGCCTCAAAATACCTGTCAACCGCGATATTCACGCTTTCCAAATCATTAATGTGATTCAGAATGAAAGGATTGTTAATCTTCACCCCGAAACTGTTAATCTCATTATTCGCAAAACTCAGCAAATTATGCACGTACTCATTAGTGCCGGTCTCAAAATAATTAACCAAATAATAAGTATACAATGTAAGAATTCCCGAATTCACTGCGTAACTCGCAGCACTGTAATAACTATTATTCAGGAATAATCCAAGAGTATTATTCCTCTGCAATTCCACTGAATCAATCAAAGACTGAATAATTAATGCATTATCATATGACAAATTAGCATTATCATACGCTATTAATAATTCATCATACAAATCATCAGAATAATTCATCAAATCCTCGCTCATGGGCTTCATGAATTCATTAAATTCATTAAAATTAATCTCATCATCCAGTTCTGAAAAAAATATGCCTGTGAAGTACCCGAACGCGTCCCTGACAGTTCCAACTTCAACAACATTCATTGAAAGAGTAGTGTTCTCCAATTCCCTTAACTGCCCCAAAGGCACTAAGAAAGTTTTAATCCCTTCCTCCTGCGCTGCCAATGCCTTCTCAGGCAAACCACCAATGCTGCCAATGCTGCCGTCAGGATTCACAGTGCCAGTCATTGCAACACTCTTATCAGTAGTGTACCCGGACAATTCGCACATTGTAAGAACAGTCATTGCAGCGCCCGCGCTCGGGCCTCCAATCATCGGGAACTCACCCCTTATAGTGTAAAAAAAATCCTTATCAGAACAATCACTGCCAATCATTTCACAGGCAACCTCCTTAGCTAAGCGGGCACTAGCCTGCGTGTCAATCTCAGTCAAAGGAGTAGTATCAATGTAAACGTTCCCGCTTCCTGCCTTAACCTGAACATTTAAATCAGCAACAACCCCAAGATAATCACCAGTGCTTGACACCCTCACGCCGATAATAATAGAATCAGCGCAGAAACCGGCACTTATTAATGCCAAAAAAATAATAAATAATAACTCCTTCCTCATAAAACAAAAACATAAACACTTACCTATTTTATAATTTTTGATTAATTTTTAAACATTAATTTTTGACTCTGAACCTAATAATTCACGATTCTCATCAATTATTTTCTGAGCATTTATTAAAACATTGTCAGCATCAATTAATGACGTGCCAGCCATTTCTAAAGGGCTTTTGGTGATTAACTCATCAATCATATCATCCAATTTATTGCCAAATAACCTATTAAAATACTTGCTGGATTTAATGCCTTCAAGCCCAGTGCCCTCAATCTTAATGTCCCTTAACTCATTATGGGCTTTTTCGCGGACTGCGCCGAGTTTAACAGCCTCCTGAAGAAGCTCTGTCTGGAAAATCTCAGACTTATATTCATCAATCTCTTTTAACATACGCTTCCGGTCAATCCTAATCCCTCCCTCGCTAGACATGATATAATTAAAGCTGCTGAGAATTGAGTCTGCAATTAATAATAATTCATTAAAATCATAATCTGACAGTGAATGTTTTTCCCTGACTGAAGTAAGCCTTCCGGGAATCATGCGGGCAAGACCCTTAATACGCTCACTCTTATTAGGATTTGTCTTATAAGGCATAGCACTTGAACCGACTTGCGAAGACTTAAAAGGCTCAGACCATTGGCGAAGAGCTTGTCTGAAAACAAGAGTATTAGAGAAGTTGCTGAGAGTTTGGCCAAGACTTGAAATAAAACCAGAATATTCAAGAACGCTCTCTAAATTATCAATACAACCAACATAATCAATTAACTTATCCAGAGTTATAGAGAAATAACGCCCAACAGTGGTTATCTGAGCTGGCTGCAAATGAGTCCTGGCAAGATAAGGAGCGTCCCTGAAACCCTTAATAGTCTCAAGCTCGTCAAAAGTAATCTTCTGTTCCTCAGCAGACAATTCTTTCTGTTCTTCTGTTAGTACTGGTTCTTTAATCTTATCAGCCATGTTATAAACAGCATTAACAAGTCCTTTCTTGAAAGAATCCTTAACCTTGGACAAATCAGCAATTGATTCAGTGAATTCATTTGAAGCATAACGTGACAAAGGGTTAACCCATTTGCCTGATGGAACAGGCTCGCATAAATAAGCATTAATAATACCATCAAGAAGCATAAATAATTCCGGGATTTCGATTCTACGAACAACAGAGTCAGCAATTGTTCGATGACAAATATCATCAGCGCCATTAATAAATAATGCAGTATTCCTGGCCAGCATTAAGGAATAAAGATTATCAACAGTTTTATTATCACACTTATTTCTGATTTTATCAGCAATAGAAATTAAGTAATCGCTTAATTCTGCATCCTGCTCACGACGATAAATCTGTGAATTAATAACAAAATAAGGCATCTCAAGATTATTCATAATCTTTTTAGAAAATTCAAGGGCTTTCTCAACAGAACCAAACAATTCAATAGAATCACTGCTAGTGCCTATGGCTCCTGAAACAAGCTTACCTTTAGGATTAAACAAACCAACATCCAAACCAGTGCCTGAAATTTTATGAATTATAT